>NZ_JBLROB010000017.1:0-123764 GCF_047921475.1 Micromonospora sp. SL4-19 | reverse complement strand
CCTGGCCGATCATCGCCCCGTCGAGATCAACGACGAAACTCCCGGGCCACCGCTCGGGTGCCCCGGGCATCTCGCGCTCAAGCTCGTCACGCGGGCGGGGGCCGCCGAGGTAGGTGTGCACCTCTGGCGACGCCAGCAGCTCGATGAACGCCGCACGGTCCCGGGCCTCGGACTCACGGAGCACGAGTCTCTCGGTCCGGATCGGCTCAGGCGGCCAGGCGATGGGCCCGAGGTCTGACATGCGCGCAGGCTAACAGCCCGAGAGTCGCTGGAAAGAGGTCTCCTCTCGACTGCCGGCCGGCGCGGCGCGCCAGGCGGTGGCCGAGCTCTACAACCATATCCCGGACCTGCGCGAGCTGCGTGCCGGCGCCGTGGAGATGCGGCCGGCCCTACTGGTCTGAGCCGCCGGCCGGGACCATTTCGCGATGGCCCCGGCCCGCCTCCTGCCGTCACACCGTTCAAGGATGTCGGTGGTGGCCAGGTCCGTCGAAGCGGGATCCGGCCGTGCACCGGCCCCGGCCTAGCAGCCGATCCAGCGCACCGCCCGCACCCCGCCGGGAACCCTGTTGTTGTGGAAACCGGCCACCGTCCGGTTGTCGGCGAGGGAGCGCCCGGCGACCGTCTGGTTGGGGCCGGGCGACGGGAGGGTCACCACGGTGTCACCGCGCTGCAGTTGGTCGTCGGCCAGCACCGTGCCGTGGGCGTTGACATCGGTGGGGTTGATGCCGAGCCGCGGGTCGAGCACAGTGGGTCGACCGGTTCGCAGGTTCCACCGCAGCCCGACGAGCGCGCCGGCCTGCCGGCCCTGGCCCACCGCCCAGCGCCCGCTCGCGGCCAGGACGTACCCGTCCGCATTGCCGTCCGGACCGACCAGCGGACGCACCACGCCGGAAGGCGTCCGCATCCATGCGGTTGGCTCGGCGTCGCCGCTGCGCCCGACGACGGTGCCGTCATCGGTCAGCCCGGTGATCGTCGACGCCGCCGGAGTGTTGATCACCTGGGCCGTGCCCGGGCGGGCCGCCCGCCACAGCAGCCCGTACGATTCACCGCTCGAGGTCCAGCCCATTCCCGCGATGTCGCCGCGGGAGTTGATCGCCACGACCGTGGTTCGATCTGCCGGGTCGATCACCGGCAGCAGGGTCGCCACACCGTTGCGGTACTTCCACGGCGGCGACGCGGGGAACCCCGAACCGTTGCCGATAACGACGCCGTCGCGGTTCACGTCGACCGGGTACCCGTCCGGTACCGGCGGGTCGAAGCTGGTCAGCCGGTCGCGGTCCCACAGCAGGACCGGATATGTGTCGGTGTCCCCGCGCACGATCGCCGAGCCGATGATGAACCGGCCGGACGAGTCGATCGCCGCAACATCGCTGCGGTAGGTGTTCGCCGGCACCGGCAGCGTCTGCATCGTGCAGGTGGTGCCCCGGGGCGCGGGTGCGACCCCGGCAGACGCCGCGACAGCGGACCCGGACGTCAGCGCGACGCCCGCGGCCGTGGCGGCGACCCCCCGCAGCACTGCCCGTCGTGAGATCTTGAGCATTTGTACCTCCCATGAGTTGGTCGACGTAGGAGACACACGCCAGACGCCTTGCCGGTTTCAGTCAGGTACGCGACTCGGAACCAGCCGATCCGGTTGGCCTCGGCGCCATCCACCTCGACGGGCCACAGGCCAAACGGGCTATGCCGTCAAACGAACTCGGGCACGATTCGTTGCCGGACGAAGACTGAGGGCCCATCGGCTTGGCCCCGGCTCAACGGATCGCCGCCGCCTCGACGAGGAGGCCGCGCACCAGGGCGGAAGGATCGAGGCGTTGACATGAATGTGATCGCTAACATCTTGATCCCGAGATGGAGGGGTGACTAGCATCCCGAAATAAAACGATCTTGAAGGGGCTGGAAATGTCGACCGCAAGACGTGTGAAACCCGCGCTGATCGCGGCGCTGGCGCCGGTAGTGGCGCTCAGCGTCGTCGCACAGCCGGCGATGGCGCAGCTGTCCGTGTCGCCACCGCCGATCAAGACCTACGAGGGAGATCCCGGTCGGGTCGGCGACCCGGCGAGTTGGCGCACCGCCGAGTTCAACCGGGACGCCGGCCTGGTGTCGATGGGAGCGGAGTTCGCCTACGCCGCCGGCTACTCGGGCACGGGGATGAACATCGGCGTCGTCGACTCCGGCGTCTTCGCCGGGCACATCCGGGAGCACGGCAGCCTCGAGACGAACTACGCGGTCGGCGACCGCTACTTCTCGGTGGAAGCCCAGGGCGGCGCGACCGGCCCCACCTCCGGGTTCTATGACCCGTCGTTCAACGACAGCCATGGCACGCACGTCACCGGGACCGTCGGTGCGAGCCGCGACGGTGTCGGCGAGACGCAACCGAGCGGACCCGTCGCCAACATGCACGGGGTCGCGTTCAACAGCAACGTCTACATGGGCAACACCCACAAGACGGACGGCGTGCTCTACGGCCTCCTGCCGGCGAACGCGACCGCCGCGCAGAAGCCGGACGACGCCTACATCGGCAACGTCTACCGGGCCGTGAATGGCGCCCAGACGGCGAACGGCCAGCCCGTCAGGATCATCACCAGCAGCTGGGGCAGCCAGCCCAACACGGAGAACTACAACACGTACGACGCGCCGCCCGGCAGCCCGGCGGGCTACGGCTTGAACACGGCGTGGCGCCTCTGGTCCACTCCGGACGGCGTCGTCGACGTGAACGGCAGCACCGCCCGCTGGCTGAACGGCGCCATCGAGGCCGCGCGTACCGGCACGGTCATCCAGTTCACCGCCGGTAACAGCGGCTACGTGAACCCGTCGCCGCGAGGCGCCGCGCCGTACTTCCTGCCCGAGCTGGAGGGCAGCTGGTTCACGACGTCCGGGATCAACCCCACCCAGGGGCGCACGTTCAACCCTGACGGCTCCGTCCTGGTCCCCGGCCAGCAGACGTTCAACCAGTGTGGCGTCGCGAAGTGGTCCTGCGTGACCGCGCCGGCCAACAGCATCAACAGCACCACCGTGTCGGTCGTCAACGGCGTGCCCGAGCCCCGTTACGGCAGTTCGTCGGGGACCTCGATGGCCGGGCCGCACTCGGCGGCCGCGCTGTCGTTGATCATGCAGCGCTTCCCGTACCTGACCAACGAGCAGGCGCTGTACACGATGTTCACCACCGGTCGGCAGAACAACACGATCAACAACGCGGCGGGCACCGCCATTGCGAACCCCACCCGCGGCCAGATCGTGCAGGTACCCGATGCGCGTAACGGCTGGGGCACGGTCAGCCTGCGGGAGGCCATGAACGGCCCGGGCCAGCTGCTGGGGGCGTTCGACGTCGACACGCAGGGGCACAGCGACGTGTGGTCGAACGACATCTCCGACGTCGCGATCCAGGCACGCCAGCAGGAGGACGCCGCCGAGGCTACCGCCTGGGAGGCGACCAAGGCCGCCAAGGGCTGGACCCAGGGGCTTCCGGCCGACGCGAGTGAGGCCGACAAGTCGGACTACGCCATCGGGACCCGTCGCGAGCAGGCCCGCAATGCACGCGCCTACGAGGGCAGCCTCACGAAGCGTGGCGACGGAACCCTGTTCCTGACGGGCAGTGAGACGTGGCGCGGGACGAGCACGGTCCTCGGCGGCAAGCTCTCGGTCGTCGGCTCGCACGCGAGCGCGATCGACGTGCGAGGCGGGACGCTCGGCGGCAGCGGCAGCGTGGCCGACAGCGTCAACGTCACCGGCGGCGTGCTGGCGCCCGGTCTCGCGGCCGATGAGGCGGCGGGCATCACCGACGTGCAGGTCGTTCCCGGCAATGTCCTGAACGTCGGTGGGAGCGTGAGCATCGGCAGGGAGGGTCGCCTCGCCGTGACCATCTCCGGCGACCGCGACTACACCAGCGTCCGGGCTGCGGGTGACCTGGTGCTGGCCGGCGAGCTGAGCCTGGACGTGCGCGGAAAGCTGACCCCGGGCACCGTGCTGACGATCATGAGCGGCAGGTCGATCCAGGGCGGCTTCCACGCGATGCCCGAGAACCGTGTCGTGAACGCCGGCGGCTACCTGTTCCGGGTGTCCTACAAGAACAACAACATGACGCTGACCGTCATGCACGCCGTGCCGGCCAACGGGAAGTAGGTCGTGACCCTTTCGTTGGCGTCGGCTTGACCGCGGTCGAGCCGGGGTGAAGGGGGCAGGAAGCGGGTTGTGGGCCGCGGCGCCGATGTCGGCGTCGCGGCCCACACCTTTTCGACATGGCCCAATCAGAGGCCGCTGCGGCCGTGTTCGGCGCGGGAGCGGGTGACTCCGCGGCCCGGCGCTCCCGCCAGCGCCGTTGCGCCTCGGCGTTGCAGGCGCGGCACACCGGCGGTAACGGCCGGTCGCGTCGTCGATCTCGCGGTCGTGCCCGTTGCGGCAGCGGTCGGCGCGGCGCCGGTCGCGGCAGTTCTCCGACCGGCTCACCTGCCGCAGGTGGGTGGGCTCGATGCAGTCCGGCACACCGCAGCGCTGGTCGACGTCCAGGTGCGGGTCATAACCGCCCACGAACACGGCGTACGCGGCGATGTGCGGCCCACGCCCGACCGGCGACCTTCTGATGGACGCCGCGCCGGCTGCCGTAGCCGCGTACGACGAGACAGCCGTCGTCCCGGCGTACGACGCGGTCGAGGAGGTACGCCCGCAGGGACTCCTCGGTGAAGTGGCGGGACAGTCCGGTGACCTGCGACAGCACGGGCACAGCGTACGTTCCGGCCGCCTGGGGCGGCCGGAACGCAGCGGTACGGTCAGCGTTGCGTACCGTGCCCTCGCCGAGGCCGAGCAGCTGCCGGAGTTGGCACCGCTGGTCGACGCGCTGCACCGGCTACCCGCCAAGACGCCGGCCAGGACCGGTGCTAGTTGAGCCGCAGCGTGGCAAGGCGGTCGGCAAGCAGGCCACCGGCCTCGTGCAGCCAGCGCGCCGGCTCCTGTAGCGCCGCGTCGACCGAGCCGGCGAGCTCCACCAGCGACACTGCCGCCGACACCGACCCGGGCACCCGCCCCGTCACCTGACCGGCGGCCACGCCGACCCGCACGTCGACGGCGGCGGCCACGTCGAGCAGCGAACCGACCACCTTGCCGGTCAGCGAGGTCTCGTCGAACCGTCCCTCGCCGGTGAGCAGCACGTCTGTGCCCGCGAGCGCGTCCGCCAACCCGACCAGTTCGGCGATTGTCGTCGCGCCTGGCACGATCCTGGCCCCCCACAGGGTCGCCAGACCGTACGCGGTGCCGCCCGCCGCGCCGGCCCCCGGCTCGTCGGGATCCCCGCCGGCTAGGTCGGCGAACCAGCGTAACGCCCCGTCCAGCAACGCCACGTCCGCCGATCCGGCGCCCTTCTGCGGCCCGTACACTGCGGCGGCGCCGGCGGGGCCGGCCAGCGGCGCGGTCACGTCGACCAGCAGTTGGACGCCGCCGGGCGGTGCGGGAAGCAGGTCGGTGGCGTCGACGTCGGCCAGGTCGGCCAGCGCGGCGCCGCCAAGGGGCAGGTCCCGGCCCTGGGCGTCGCGCAGCCGCAGCCCGAGTGCGCGCAGCGCGCCGGTGCCGCCGTCGGTCGACGCCGACCCCCCGAGGCCGATGACGAGACGGGTGGCGCCGGCGTCGAGGGCGGCCCGGGCGACCGCGCCGAGCCCGTACGTGTGGGCGCCGAACGGATCTGGGGCGGCCATCAAGGGCAACCCGCTGGACTGGGCGAGTTCCAGCACGGCCGTGCCGTCGGGCAGCAGCAGCCAGGCCGCGGACACCGCGCGACCGTCGGGGCCGGGCACCGTCACCGTGCGGCGCTCGGCGTCGGGCAGGGCGGCGGCGAAGGCGTCGACGGTGCCCTCGCCGCCGTCGGCCAACGGAAGCAGCCGCACCTCGTCCGCGGGCCGGTGGGCGAGCCAGCCGTTGGCCAGCGCCCGGGCGGCGGCGTCGGCGCCCACGCTGCCCTTGAACGAGTCGGGTGCGACGACGACCCGCATCAGTCGGCGAGCACGAGCTGGAGGTAGCGGTCCTTCATGGTGGCCAGCACCTCGTCGGGGTCGGTCGCCCACACCTCGGCGTTGAAGATCTCCACCTCGATGTCGCCGGCGTAGCCGGCCTGCTCGACCGCCCGGCGGAACGGCGGAAAGTCGATGTGGCCGTCGCCCATCATGCCCCGCCCGAGCAGCACGTCGGCCGGGAGCGGGGTGAGGAAGTCGCACACCTGGAAGCTGGCGATGCGTTGCCCGGCGCGTTCGATCTGCCGCCACACGTCCGGGTCCCACCAGAGGTGGAAGGTGTCGACCACGACGCCCACCTGCTCGACCGGGAATCGGTCGGCGAGGTCGAGCGCCTGCCCCAGGGTGGACAGGACCGCCCGGTCCGCGCAGTACATCGGGTGCAGCGGTTCCAGGGCCAGCCGTACGCCGCGCTCGCCGGCATACGGGGCCAGCTCGGCGAGCGCGTCGGCCACCCGCTGCCGGGCGCCGAGCAGGTCGCGGGACCCCGGCGGCAGGCCGCCGACGACCATGACCAGGCAGTCGGTGCCCAGGCCGGCCGCCTCGTCGATGGCGCGCCGGTTGTCCTCCAGCGCGGCCCGGCCGGCCTCACCGGTGGCGGTGAGGAAGCCGCCGCGGCACAGCGAGGACACCCGCAGCCCCGCGTCGGCGACGAGCTTCGCGGCGGCGGCCACCCCGATCTCGGCCACCGGCTCGCGCCACAGCCCGATCGCCGGGATGCCGGCGCGGACGCAGCCCTCGACGGCCTCGCGGACCGACCACGACTCGGTGGTGCGCTGGTTGAGCGACAGGCGCGCCAGGCGGGGGTCGACCGCCGCCGGTGCGGCGCTCACGCGTCCACCCCGGCCACCGACAGGTACCGGCGCATCCGCTCGACCGCCAGGTCCGGGTCGAGCAGCAGGCCGGCGGCATCGGCGAGGCGGAACACCTGCACCAGGTGCGGCACACTGCGCCCGCTGTGCAGCCCGCCCACCATGGTGAACCCGGGCTGGAAACCGTTGAGCCAGGACAGGAAGGCGATGCCCGTCTTGTAGTACTGGGTCGGCGGGGCGAAGACGTGCCGGGACAGCGGCACGGTGGGGTCCAGGATCTCCCGGAAGCCCACCTGGTCGCCGGCGTCGAGCCGCTGCAGCGCCGCCGACGCGGCGGGGGCGATGGCCGCGAACGCGCCGAGCAGGGCGTGGCTGAACTGCCGGCCGTCGCCGGCGATCAGCTCGGGGTAGTGGTAGTCGTCGCCGGTGTAGACCCGGACGTCGGTCGGCAGCAGCTCGCGCAGCCGCACCTCCCGATCGGCGTCGAGCAGCGACACCTTCACCCCGTCGACGACGTCGGCGTGGGACTGCACCAGCGACACGAACGTCTTGGTCGCCGCGTCGAGGTCCGTCGACCCCCAGTAGCCGGCCAGCGCCGGGTCGAACATGTCGCCGAGCCAGTGCAGTACGACCGGTGCCGCCGACCGGGACAGCACCTGGTCGTAGACGCGCAGGTAGTCGTCCGGGCCGGTGGCGAGGGCGGCGAGCTGCCGGCTGGCCATGACGACGGCGGTGGCGCCGCACTCCTGCACGAAGGCGACCTGCTCGGCGTACGCGGCGACGATCTGGTCCAGGCCGGTCGGTACGCCGGTCAGCTGGTCGGTGGCCGCTCCGGCCACGATCCGTCCGCCACAGGCGGCGGCTTCGGCGGCGCTACGGCGGATCAGCTCCCGGGTGGCGGCCCAGTCGAGCCCCATCCCGCGCTGGGCGGTGTCCATCGCCTCGGCGACCCCGAGCCCCCAGGACCAGAGGTTGCGCCGGACTCCCAGAGTGGCGTCCCAGTCCAGCCGGGCGGGCTGACCAGGGGCGTTGTCGGCGTGCGGGTCGGCCACCACGTGCGCCGCGGCGTACGCGATCCGGCTGGTCGGCGGGCCGGCCGGCCGCTGCCAGCCGGCCGGTTCCCGCAGCGTCAGCACCTCGCCGGCGCCCTGGGCGGTGGGCAGGGTGATCCGGGCGGTCACAGGGTGATCTCCTCGATTTCGATCCGCCGTCCCTCTCGGGCCGAACGCAGCCCGGCCTCGGCGAGCTGCACGCCGCGTACGCCGGCCAGGAAGTCCCACGGGAAGGGCTCGTCGTCGACGACGTGGCGCAGGAACGCCTCCCACTGGACCTTGAACCCGTTGTCGAAGTCCTCGTTGTCCGGAACGGTCTGCCACTGGGCGCGGAAGTCCTCGGTGGCCGGCAGGTCCGGGTTCCACACCGGCATCGGAGTGGCACCCCGGTGCTGGATGCGGCAGTTGCGCAGGCCGGCGACGGCGCTGCCGTTGGTGCCGTCGACCTGGAACTCGACCAGCTCGTCGCGGTACACCCGCACGGCCCAGGACGAGTTGATCTGCGCGGTGATGCCGCCGGCCAGCTCGAAGATGCCGTACGCGGCGTCGTCGGCGGTGGCCCGGTAGGTCTGCCCGGTCTCGTCGACCCGCTCGGGGATGTGGGTGGCGATGTGCGCGGTCACCGCGGTCACCGGGGCGAAGATCTGCTCCAGCACGTAGTGCCAGTGCGGGAACATGTCCACCACGATGCCGCCACCGTCCTCGGCGCGGTAGTTCCAGCTCGGCCGCTGGGCGGTCTGCCAGTCGCCCTCGAACACCCAGTAGCCGAACTCGCCGCGTACCGACAGGATCCGGCCGAAGAATCCGCCGTCGACCAGCCGCTTGAGCTTGCGCAGGCCGGGCAGGAACAGCTTGTCCTGCACGACGCCGTTCTTGATGCCCCGGGCGGCGGCGAGCCGGGCCAGTTCCAGCGAACCGGTCAGCCCCTCGGCGAGTGGCTTCTCGGTGTAGACGTGCTTGCCGGCCTCGATCGCCGCCCGGATGGCCTTCTCCCGCTGCGCGGTCACCTGCGCGTCGAAGTAGATCTGGTGGGAGTCGTCGGCGAGCGCGGCGTCCAGGTCCGTCGTGTACGACGTGAGCCCGTGCCGGGCGGCGATCTCGGCGAGCCGGGCCTCGTTGCGGCCCACCAGGGTCAGCTCCGGCCAGATGCGGCTGCCGTCGCGGGCCGGCAGTCCGCCCTGTTCGCGGATGGCGAGCAGGGATCGGACGAGATGCTGGCGGTAGCCCATCCGTCCGGTCACGCCGTTGAGGATGATCCCGATAGACGTGCGCTCCACAGTGTTTCCTTCCGAGGTGCGGTGGTTATTCGGCGGTCGTCGTCGCACCGAGCAGGTCCCGGATGCGTCCCGTGGCCCGGGCGAACTCCGGCTCGGACATGGTCTGGCCGTAGTCACGCTCGACGGGAAGGTCGACATCGATGACCTCGGCGACGGTGCCGGGTCGAGGGGTCATGACGATCACCCGGTTGGCCAGGTAGACCGCCTCGGCGATGGAGTGGGTGACGAGCATGACGGTGGTGCCCGTCTCCCGCCAGATCCGCCGCAGCTCGACGTTCATCTGCTCGCGGGTGAGGGCGTCCAACGCCCCGAACGGCTCGTCCATGAGCAGGACCGGGGGGCGGTGCAGCAGCGCGCGGCACAGGGCCACCCGCTGCTGCATCCCGCCGGACAGCTCGTTCGGGTACGCGTCCTCGAAGCCGGTCAGGCCGGTCATCGCCATCAGCTCGTCGACGCGCTCGCGTGCCTGTGCCTTGGGCATGCGGCGCATCTCGGCCTGGAGCTGGATGTTGCGCCGGGCCGTACGCCACTCCAGCAGGGCGGCGCGCTGGAAGACGTATCCGATGTCGCGCCGTGGCCCCCGCACGTCCTCACCGTGCAGGCGGACCTGGCCGGACGACGGCCGCAGCAGGCCGGACACCAGCTTGAGCAGCGTCGACTTGCCGCAGCCGGAGGCGCCGACGATCGAGACGAACTCGCCCGGCTCGATCCGCAGCGAGACGTCGCGCAGCGCGGTGACGTCCTTCTTCTTGGTACGGAAGCGGACCGCGACCTGGTCGATCTCGACCGCGGCGCCCGTCGCCGTGGCGTCTTCGGCCCGCTGCGTGGTGGTGTTGCCGACCGTCATCGGTTCATCCCTTCGGCGCGAAGCTCGCGTCCCAGTAGGTCGCCGGCGACTCCGCCTTGTTGATCACGCCGGCGTCGGCGAAGACGGTGATGGTCTTCGTCCAGTCGGCCTCGTCGTTGATGCCGGGGGCCTGTCCCTTGGTGGCGTCGGTGTGCAGCAGCTGCAGCGTGGCGTTGAACTGGTCGGTGAGCACCTTCTCCGACGGCAGCTGCTGGGAGGCGCCCGCCATCGCCGCGACGGCGCCGGCCGCGTCCTTCTCGGCGGCGGACCAGGCCTCGCTGCTGGCCGCGACCATCCGCTTCACCAGGTCCTGCTTGTTCTTGATGGTGTCGGCCGACGCGATCAGGCCGTTGCTGTAGAAGGTCAGGCCGTGCTCGGCGAACTTGAGGTAGGAGACCTCCTTGCCGGCCTTCTCCTGCATCGTGGGGCCCTGGTCGGTGGCGAAGCCGAGCAGCGCGTCGGTCTTGCCTGACATGACGGCGGCCATCTTGCCGGCCGGGTCGGTGTTCTGCAGGGTCACGTCGCCGTCGCTCAGGCCGTTGGCCTTGAGGAAGGCCGGGAAGGTCTTGCTCAGCGCGTCGCCGGCGGTGGAGGCGATTGTCTTGCCCTTGAGGTCGGCGGGGGAGTTGATGTTCTTGTCGCTGAAGAACTGCACCGACGACGGGGTGGTCTGCAGGAAGACGCCGACGCTCTTGACGTCCATCCCCTGGCCGACCGCGGAGAGCAGGGCCGGGGTGTCGGCCCAGCCGAAGTCGGTCTGCCCGGCGGCGGTGGCCTGGATGGTCTTCTGCGAGCCCTGGCCGGCCTGGATGGTCAGGTCGATGCCGTGCTTGGCGAAGATGCCCTGCTTCTTGCCGAAGTAGAACGGCGCGTGCTCGCCGTACGGGTACCAGTTGAGGGTCAGGGTGACCTTGTCCTGGCCCTGCGGGTTCTTGCTCTGCTCGTCCGAGGACGAGCCGCAGGCGGTGGTGGCGAGTAGGAGCGCCGGCACGAGCGCGGCGGCGAGGTAACGCAACTTCATCCGTGGTTCTCCTATTCAGAGCGACGTCGTAGCGGCGTCGGTACGGCGGCTGGCATGCCATGGAAGGACGAGGTACTCGAGCAGTTCCACGACCACGAACAGGACGACGCCGAGCAGCGACATGATGAGCAGCCCGGCGAAGAGCGTCGGGGTGTCGAGGTTGCCGTTGGCCTGCAGGATCACGTAGCCGAGGCCCTCGTTGGCGCCGACGAACTCGCCCACCACGGCGCCGGTGACGGCCATCGTGGCGGCGACCTTGAGGCCGGCGAACAGGTGCGGCAGGGCAGCGGGGAAGCGGATCTTCACGAAGGTCTGCCCCGGGCCCGCGCCCATGGTCGCGGACAGTTGCAGCATCTCCGGGTCGATCGACTTGAGGCCGGTGACCGTGGAGATGACGATCGGGAAGAAGGCCATCAGCACCGCGACGACGACCTTCGGCGAGAGCCCGAAGCCGAGCCACACGATGAACAGCGGCGCGATCGCGATCTTCGGGATCACCTGGGCGAACAGCAGGAGCGGGTAGAGGCTCTTCTCGACGGTCGGGGAGTAGACCATGACGACGGCGGAGAGCACGCCGACCGCGATCGCGATCACGAAGCCCAGCACCGTCTCGTACGTGGTGATCCAGGTGTGGTGGGCGAAGTAGCTCGGCTGACCGAGGACGACGTCCAGCGTCGCGCCCGGCGAGGGGACCAGGTACGGCTTGACCAGGTCCGCCGCGGTCACCGCCCACCAGAGGACGAAGATCGCCGCGAGGACCGCGGCGGGGCGCCAGATGCCCTGGACGAACCGGAGCAGGCCGACGCCGGCCGAGCCGCGGCGGCGGGCGGCCGGCGCGGGAGTGCGGGCCGGAGCGGTCGCCTCCGGTTGCTCGATGGTGCTCTGCGCGGCCATGACCCTCCGTTCTTCCTGGCTGGCCGGCGGTTCCGGGAACCCAGCCGTTGGGTAGGCACGTGCCGTCGGACAGGGCCGAGCAGCCCGGGGAACGCCCCGGCACCGGCCCTGAATGCGCTTTCAGTAAGCGCTTTCAGGGTGCTACGGTAACCACGCCGAAATATTCCGGTCAAGAAGTTCCGCAGGGGGAAAAGTCCATGCAGCCACGGACGCACGTGACGCTGGAAGACGTGGCCAGAGCTGCCGACGTCTCGCTCGCCACGGCCTCCCGGGCGCTCAACGGCACGCGGGTGACCCCGCAACTGCGGGACCGGGTGCTGGCGGCGGCGGAGCGGCTCGCATACACGCCGAACGCGCACGCCCGTGCCCTGGCCGGCGCCTCCCACCGCACGGTCGGCGTCATCTGTCACGACGTCAGCGACCCGTACTTCGCCGCGGTCGCCGGCGGGGTCATGCGGGTCGCCGGGGACAACGACCTGCTGGTGATGCTGGCCAGCACGTTCCGCGACCCGGAGCGGGAGATCGCGTACGTGTCGATGCTGCGGGCCGAGCGCGCGCCGGCCATCCTGCTCATCGGTTCCGGGTTCGAGGACCCCCGCTGGGAGCGGGCCCTGGACACCGAACTGAAGCCCTACCTGGAGGGCGGGGGCCGGGTCGCGGTGGTCAGCCGGCACCGCAGCATCAAGGTCGACTGCGTCCTGCCGGAGAACCGGGCCGGTGCGGCCGCGATGGCTCGCGCCCTGCTCGACCTGGGCCACCGCCGATTCGCCGTGCTGACCGGGCCGCCCGCGTTGACCACCGTCGCCGACCGGCTGGGCGGCTTCCGTGACGAGCTCAAGAAGGCCGGCGTGACGCTGGCCCCGACCGACATCGTCGAGGGCGCGTTCACCCGCGACGGTGGATACGGCGCGATGACCGAACTGCTGACCCGCGGACTGACCGCCACCTGCGTGTTCGCGCTGACCGACGTGATGGCCATCGGCGCCTGCGCGGCGCTGCGCGACCGCGGGCTGTCCGTGCCGAACGACGTCTCTATCGCCGGCTTCGACGACATCCCGATCGTCCGTGACCTCACCCCGCCGCTGACCACCGTCGCGCTGCCGCTGCAGCAGTTGGGGGAGAAGGCGATGGAGCTGGCGCTCACCGAGAACACCGGACGGCGCCGCCGGATCCTGCGGATGGGCGGCGAGGTGGTCGTCCGGGCCAGCACCGCCAAGCTGGCCTGAAGCCGACAGACAGGAAAGGCGCCACCGTGACCCCTCCCGCCACCGCCCTGGCCGGCCTGACCATCGACTCGGTCGAGACGTACGCCGTCGCGCTGCCCACCGTGCGCTCGTTCGGGGTGTCCGGCGGGTCGGTCGCCGTCGCCGGCACGCCCAGCATCCGGGTGCTGGTCAAGGTCACCGCCGACGGTGTGGCCGGCTGGGGTGAGGCCACCCCGATCCCGGCCTGGACGTACGAGACCGCCGAATCCATCGTGACCACCGTCGACCGGTACCTCGCCCCGGCGATCCTCGGCCGCCCGGCCTGGGACCTCGACGGGGTGACCACCGCCTTCGACCGGGCCGTCAACCGGGGCTTCACCATCGGCGCGCCGCTGGCCAAGTGCGCCGTCGACGTCGCGCTGCACGATCTGCTGGGCCGGGCGCTGGGCGTGCCCGTGGGCGTGCTGTGGGGGCAGCGCCGCCGGGACACGATCGAGCTGGGCTGGATCGTGTCCGGGCAGACCGCCGGCGAGGTGGCCGACGCGGTGGCGGAGGGACGCACCCTCGGGTACGGGGCGTTCAAGGTGAAGGTCGGCCTGCACAGCGAGGCCGAGGACGCCGCCGTGGTGCGGGCGGTCCGCGAGGCCGCACCCGACGCCGCGCTGTGGGTCGACGCCAACCAGGCGTACACCGTCGACGCCGCGCTGCGCATGGCCCGCCGGCTGGCCGACCTCGACGTCGCCGCGTTCGAGCAGCCGCTGCCGGCCAACGACGTCGCCGGGCTGCGCCGCCTGCGGGAGGCGTCGCCGCTGCCGGTGGCACTCGACGAGAGCCTGCGCCACCCGAGTGACCTGGCCACCTTCGTCAAGCTCGACGCGGTGGACGTGGCCATCGCCAAGGTACAGCGCAGCGGCGGGTTGACGTTGTCGCGACGGCTGTGCGCCCTGGCCGAGGACGCCGGCGTACGGCTGATGGGTTCCGGCCTCACCGACTCTGACCTGGGCCTGGCCGCGTCGCTGCACCTGTTCGCGGCGTACGGCATCGACACGCCGGTGGACCTCAACGGACGGCAGTTCCTGGAGTCGTCGTACGCCACCGGGGCGACCGTCGAGATCCGCGACGGTGTCGCGCGCGTGCCGACCGGGCCGGGCCTCGGCGTGGACGTCGACGAGTCGGTCGTACGAAAACTCGCCGTCGACGTCCTCGCCGGTTAGCCAGCAGGGTGGCGGCGGGGAGCGGCTACCGCAGGAGGAGAGAGCGCAGCACCTTGATGATCTCGGTAGGTGCTTCCTCGGCCATGAAGTGTCCCGCCGACGTGGTGTGGTGCTCCAGGTTCGGGGCCCAGGCTCGCCACAGCGCGGCGGCGTCGTAGCCGAGCGCCGCTCCCCAGTCCTGCTGCACGACGGCGACCGGCATGGCCAGCAGGTTTCCGGCGGCCCGGTCGGCCCGGTCGTGCTCGATGTCGACACCGGCCGAGGCGCGGTAGTCGGCGACGATGGAGGGCACCGCCTCGCGTGAGGCTCTCAGGTACTCCGCCCGCACGTCCGCGGGGATGGCCTGCGGATTCTGGGCCCACACGTCGAGGAAGTGGCCGAAGAAGGCGTCCGCGCTCGCGCTGATCATCTGCTCGGGCAGGCCGGGTGGCTGGGCCATCAGGTAGAGGTGGAAGGCGACCGCGGCCGAGGCTCCGTGCAGAATATCCCACATGTCCAGAGTCGGCAGGACGTCGAGGGCGGCGAGATGACTGATCGCGTCCGGGTGGTCCAGGCCGGCGCGGACGGCGACGAGGGCACCACGATCGTGTCCGGCGAGGGCGAAGCGCTCGTGGCCGAGCTCGCGGGCGAGGGCGACGATGTCGGCGGCCATGGTCCGCTTGGCGTACGTGTCGGCGTCGCGCGCGGCGGGCTTGTCGCTGGCCCCGTAGCCGCGCAGGTCGGGGCAGATCACGGTGTGGTCGGCGGCGAGGTCGACGGCGACGTGGCGCCACATCAGGTGGGTCTGCGGGAAACCGTGCAACAGCACGATCGGACTGCCGGAGCCGCCCGCCGCCACGTTCAGCGTGACGTCCTCATCGACCGGGACGCGAAGGTAGTCGAAGCCGGGAATGGTCGTTGTCATGGTCATCCTTTCTCGTTGGCCGGGCCCGTTCAGCCTGCCGGTCGCGGATGAGCAACCGATGAGCGCGTTAGGTTGGTCCGGGCGCGGAAGGTGGGTCGATCAGTGCAGGTCAGGTTCGGTGTTCTCGGGCCGGTCGTCGCCTGGGACGACACCGGTGCACAGGTCGCCCTGAAAGGGCCGAAACACCGCGCCGTGCTGGCACGGCTTGTCGTCGCGCGCGGCCGGGTCGTGCCGGTCAGTCGCCTCGTCGACGACCTGTGGGAGGAGCCCCCGCCGGGCGCGGTGGCCGCCGTCCGTACGTTTGTGGCGGCGTTGCGCCGAGCGCTGGAGCCACAGCGCTCGCCGCGGGAACCGGCTCAGTTGTTGCTCACCGAGGGACCGGGCTACGCGCTCCAGGTGGCGCCGGACGCGGTCGACGCCTGGCGCTTCGAGGACGAGGTGACCGCCGCGCCCGCCGCGCCACCTCACGGAGCACTCGAGCGCCTCGACCGTGCCCTGAGCTGGTGGCGAGGGCCCGCCTACGCCGACTTCGAGGACGAGCCGTGGGCCCGCGGCGAGCGTTCCCGACTCGAACAGCTACGGCTGAACGCGATCGAGCGGCGGGCCGAGGCGCTCCTGGCTCTCGGTCGGCCCGCCGACGTCGTACCGGATCTCGACGCCCACGTGGCCGGGCATCCGTGGCGGGAGGAAGCATGGCGGCTGCTGGCTCTGGCCCTGTACCGCGCGGGACGGCAGCGGGATGCGCTCGCCGTACTGCGGCGCGCGCGCGGCCTGCTCCTGGAACAGCTCGGCATCGATCCGAGCCCGCGTCTGCGTCGCCTGGAGACCGACATTCTCCGGCAGGCCGATCGGGTGAACGAGCAGTCCGGTTCGCCGGATCCGGACCAGGTCTGGGCGGACGCCACGGCGGCGTACGACCGCACGGTGGCCTCCGGCTCCCGGGCCCGGCTCGAGTCGACGGTCGGCCTGCTGCGAGGCCTCGCGGTCGCTGGGCCGAGCGGGCTTGAGGCGGCGCGGGAACAACGCGTCGCCGCGATCGCCGCGGCGGAGCGACTGGGTGATCCCGAACTGACCGCCCGGGTGATCGGGGGTTTCGACGTACCGGCGATCTGGACGCGCTCGGACGACCCGGAACAGGCCGCGCGGATCGTGACAGCGGCCGAGCGGAGCCTGGCCGGGCTTCGGCCGGGCGCGGCCGACGCCACCCGGGCCCGCCTGCTGGCCACCATCGCGGTCGAGTCGCGTGGTACGCAGGCAGCCCGCGGGCCCGAGGCGGCCCGGGAGGCGGAACTGATCGCGCGCCGCCTGGGCGATCCCGCCCTGCTGGCCTTCGCTCTCAACGGCGCGTACATGCAGACCTTCCACCGCGCAGGACTCGCCCCCGAACGAGACCAGATCGGCGCCGAAATCGTGGCGCTCTCCACTCGCCACAGCCTGCCGACGTTCGAGATCCTCGGACACCTCATCCGTCTCCAGGCCCGTAGTGCGCTCGCGGACTTCGCTGCCGCCGACGCGCACGCCGCCGCCGCGGAGGAGCTCGCCGCACGGCACGAGCGCCCCCTCGTGGGCGTGTTCACCCACTGGTATCGCGCGCTACGACTGGCCGCGGCCGACGCGTCGCCGCGGGCCGTCGAGGCCGCCTACCGTGACGCGGCGGCGCAGCTCGCCACCGCCGGCATGCCCGGGGTGCAGCGGGGCCTCCTGCCGCTGGCCCTGCTGTGCCTGCGGGTGTGGCACGGCCTCCCGGCCGACGTCGACGACGACACCGACTGGGGCCCCTACGCGCCCTGGTCGCGTCCGCTGGTTCTGCTGGCGCGGAACCGTCGGGCCGACGCGGCCGCCGCACTGCGACAGACCCCGGACCCGCCACGCGATCTGCTGTTCGAGGCCCTGTGGTGCCTCACCGCCGAGGCCGCAGTCGCACTGGCCGACCGGGTCATGATGAAACGCGCCCAGGCCGCGCTCGCCCCGGCCGCGCAGGAGCTGGCCGGGGCCGGCAGCGGGATGCTGACGGTCGGCCCCGTCGCACACCACCTCGACCGCCTCGCCGCCGCCCTCGGCCCGACGCCCTGAGCCGCCGGCGCCGGCGCGCGGTCAGCCGCGGGCGCCGCCGAGGCCCAGCAGGACCGCGAGGCCCAGGGCGCTGCGCGGCGCGTACGGCACCCGCCAGAGCCCGCCGTGCGCCGCCCCGTACGCCTCGTCCCGCCACGGGTGCTCCTGGACCGGGCCGCCCGTACGCAGGTCGTGCACGAGCAGCGCGGCCATCAGTGTGTTGCTGGTGGCCGGGTCGAACACCTCGATGCCGAACCGGTGCGCCCCGGCGTACGCGGCGGCGAGCGCCCGGTTGCGCAGCACCGAGCGGGTACGCGTCGGTGGTGCGACCTTGAACGACACGGTCGTCCCGGCGTCGCGCGCCGCCGTCGCCCGCCACCGTTGCAGCCGCTTGGCCAGGGCGTAGTTCGGGCCCTGCTGCGGCACCAGGCTGTCATTGACGCCCGGGTCGGCGCCGGGCGGGTAGTTGCGGTGCAGCAGCCGACCGCCGGAGAGCACGCGCAGCGACCTGCGGGCAAGACCGCGCGCGGCGTACCCCCGTTCGGCGTGCTGCACCGCCTCGGCGGGGACGGCGTACACGTCGGTGGGGGTGGCGAGGAAGGCCAGCGCCACGTCGTCGCGGCACCGTTGCAGGTGGCGGGTGAGCGCGTCGACGGCCATGGCGACCCGGACGTTGGTGGCGCCGTCGGCGTAGACGTAGTTGCCGAGCACGAGCCGGCCGTCCATGCCGAGCAGCCACTGCGCGGCCTGGGGAAGGCGGTGCAGCAGGTCCGCCCCGGCGCCGTCGGCGAGGGCCTGGTCGTCGTCGCCGGTGCCGGGGCGCACCGGCAGGTGCAGCCGGCCGGCGTACCGGCGGGCGGTGTGCAGCAGCCGCCGCCAGATGTCGGGCCGCGGCAGGTCCACCGCGACCACGTCGCCGCCCCAGCGCAGCACCGACGGCAGCGGGCCCATCTCGGCGCCGGCGCCGAGCACGACGATGCGCTGGTCGCGCAGGTCGAGCCAGTCGGGGTTGGCCATGACGGCGCGTACCGCCTCGGCGCAGGACGGCTCGATGACCCCCGCGGTGACCCAGCTGTCGAGCCGGCGGTGCAGCTCGTCGCCGCGCAGCCGCTGACCGCGGTACGGCAGCGACAGTTCCCGCTCGGGCTCGCCGACGCCGGCGACGGTGGCCGTGCGCAGCGGCGGCTGCCCGGCCTCGGTGGCGGCGAAGACGTCGTCCAGCGGCACCTCCGCCCCGTCGGCGCCGACGACCCGCATCCGGGCGTGCAGGGCGGCGAGACCGTCGCGGGCGATGGTCACCGCCGCGTCGCGGGAGAGCAGTCCCGCCTCGACGAGCCGGCGGAAATGCCCCACGTAGCCGTGCCGCCAGTTCGTCTCGTGCTCCGCCGAGCGCGTGCCGACCGGGTCGACCGCGCGCAGGGCGTCGGCGACCACCGCGCGGCCCAGCGCCGTCGTGCTGCGCGTCCCGTCGATCAGGGGGAAGACCACCCCGGTCGGACCCTCCACCGGCCACCGCCCTTCTTGTTCCGGCCGTTACGCCGGCCGCCGGTGCCACTGTGCCGCATGCGCCGCCGGGCCGCAGCAGCGCGACATCGCCTGGACCACCGTCGTGGAGACCAGCCGCGCCGTGCCGTGCTCACCGTGACAGGATGGCGACGATCTGGTCGAATCCGCGGTGGCGAGCATGTTGCAGCGCGTCGACGCCGTCCTTGTCGGGCAGGTGGACGTCCGCGCCGGCGGCCACCAGGATCTCCGCGATCTGCTGATACGGCTTCGTTCCGTCGCCGAGGATGACGCATTCCAGCAGGGCGGTCCAGCCGAGATTGTTGACGTGGTTGACGTTGATGCCGGTACGCACGACGCGCCGGACGTAGTCGACGTGGCCCCGCTCGCTCGCCGGGATGACCGAGATCCCGCCGTACCGGTTCACGATCGTGAAATCCGGCCCAGCCGGCAGCAGGACCTCGAGCATGGCCACGCTGCCGGTCACGCCCGTCACCAGCCACGGGGTGTCGCGCTGGTCGTCGAGCGCGTTCGGGTCCGCGCCGGCGTCGACGAGCACGCGGGCGGCCTCGACGTGGTCGTTCGCGGCGGCCAGCAGCAGCGCGGTACGCCGCCGCGCGTCGCGGGTTTCCCGGTCGGCGCCGGCCGCCAGTGCGGCGCGTACGCGGGCCGGGTCGCCGGCGCTCGCCGCAGCGAGCAGGGCCTCGTCGGCGGGTGTGGTCATGGGGTTCCTCCGGGGTCATGTCGGGCCGGGCGGCCACGGTACAGGTGCGGGCGAGCTGATTGTCGCCGGTGGCGCCGGCCCTGCCGGGTGGGAACGGCCAACCGGTGCGTTGCCGGCCGCTCAGGTCACATTCCGCACACAGAGTGGTCACGACGTTCACGCTTGGGTATCGGCTCGGCCACGAGGGGACCCGGCGCACCGTCCATCTGCGTCAATGACCGTGACGGATCCGGCACGCAGCGGCCGGATCGCCTGCCCCCCAAGCCTGTCGGGAGGATCTGATGGTCCATACGCGACGGTCGCCGCTGCTGCTGGCGGCGCTCGCCATCACGATGACGGTCACCGCGTGCTCCGCCGGGGGCGCGCGGCGAAGCGACTCGGCCCACGGGCCCGTCCGCCACCACGGCGGCACGCCCTGGACCGGCGGGGACGAAACCGCGACGGAGGACGATCCGCGCTCCACCTTCGGCGTCGACATCGACACCGCGTCCTACGGCTACGCCCGCCGGCTCATCTTGGACGGGCGGCTGCCCGAGGGGACCGCGGTGCGGCCCGAAGAGTTCGTCAACTCCTTCCGGCAGGACTACGCCGAGCCCGCCGGCGACGGCTTCGCCGTGCACGTCGACGGCGCCCGCCTCCCCGACACCCACGAGGCCTCCGGGCAGGTCCGGCTGATGCGGGTCGGACTGCAGACCCGCTCGGAGGACGAGGAGACCCGCCCCGACGCCGCCCTCACCTTCGTCGTCGACGTCTCCGGGTCGATGGATGAGCCCGGCCGGCTCGACCTCGTCCAGGACGCGCTGCATACGCTCGTGGACCAGCTGCGTCGTACCGACTCCATCGCCATCGTCGCCTTCAGCGGCAGAGCCCGGGTGGTCCGCGAGATGACCCGCCTCTCCGACGCCGACAAGCTGCACGACGCCATCGATTCCCTCCGGACGGAGGACAGCACCAACCTCGAAGCCGGCCTGGTGCTCGGCTACCGGGTGGCCCGCGACGGCTTCCGCCCCAGCAGGACGAACCGGGTCATCGTGCTCTCCGACGGGCTCGCCAACACGGGCGCGACGAAGGCGGAGCCGATTCTGCGCCGGGTACGCGCCGAGGCGGAGAAGGAGATCTCAATGCTCGGCGTGGGGGTCGGCAGCGAGTACGGCGACGAGTTGATGGAGCAACTGGCCGACAAGGGCGACGGTTTCGTGGTGTACGTCAGCGAGCGGGCCCAGGCCCGGAAGGTGTTCGTCCGGCAGTTGCCGGCGACGTTGAGCGTCCGGGCGCTCGACGCCAAGGTGCAGGTGAGCTTCGAACCGAAGACCGTGCGGTCCTACCGCCTCATCGGCTACGACAACCGGGCGATCGACGACGAGGACTTCCGCGACGACCGCGTCGACGGCGGCGAGGTCGGACCGGGACACAGCGTCACGGCGCTCTACGCCGTCCGGCTCGCCGACGAGGCGTCCCCGTCGGCCCGGATCGCCGGGGTGCACGTGCGATGGACCGATCCGACGAACCATGAGGCCGCCGAAGCGTACGAGTCGGTGACCGTGACCGACCTGAACCGGGCTTTCCGGGACGCGTCTCCCCGGTTGCGGACCTGCTACGCGGCCGCCTACTTCGCGCAGGCGCTGGAGGACGGCCCGTCCGGGCGGGAGGTGCGCCTGGACGACCTGGCGGCGATCGCGGAGCGGGCCGGCGCCGCCACCGACGACGCGGAGGTGAAGGACCTCGCGAGGGTGATCCACCTCGCCGCCGAACTCCGCTGATCCCCGGCCGCGCTCGGAAACCGCGATCAGCGGCGCTTGGTGGTGGCGTAGTCGCGGGGCCGGGTGCGATCGGGGTCGACCCCGACCAGTTCGGCGAAGGCCGGGTCGACGGCGAGCAGCGGACGCGGCCCGAACACCGACATCGCGGTCAGCATCTCGTCCGTGCCGCGTTCGCTCCATACCGGCCGTTGCTCCGGTGCCAGCGCGGCGTAGGTGCGGCGCTGTCGGCGTAGCAGCCGCCGCGCGGCCCCACCGGTCACCGGCACCTCGCAGAGCCACCAGCCGCCGAGCACGGTGGCCAGGCAGCACAGCAGCAGGCCCGCCATGGAGGCGGGGCCGCCGGCCTCGCGCCCCTCGACCGCGCTGTCAAGCAGCCGGGTCACCCCGACGGCGGCGACCGCGAACAGCGGCAGGGTGCCCAGCGCCACGCGACGCCGCTGCGCCGGGGTGAGCAGCCACCCGTCGCGGACGAGCCGGCTCACCAACCGGCGCAAGGCGCGGCCCACGCCGGGGTCGGCGAGCACCGCGGCCCAGGTCTGCGGACGCCGCAGCGCGGCGTGCAGGGCGCGCACCAGCGGGGCGGACCGGGGTGGTGGCGGCCCGTCCACCGACAGCGTCGCCAGCTCGCCGAGCTGCACCACGCCGGCTCGGCGCAGCGCCGCCATGCCCACCTGGCAGGCCAGCCCGGCCCGGTCGGTGAGGTACGCCAACTCGACGGTCGACAGCGGCTCGCCGCGGGTCCGCCACCCGGCCAACGCCCGCACGGACAACGCGATCGCGAGGGCCCCGGCCACCCCCGCCACGTAGTCGAGGAGGAAGACCGGACCACTGACACCCCAGAGCATGCCGACAAGTATTCAACGCCGCCCGGGCCAGGCCGACCCGGCCGGAGGGTCAGCCCGCGTGCCGGACCTCGCTGTCCCAGATCTGCGCCCACGGCTGTCGCAGTCCCCGGCACACGAAGATGGGCAGGCCGTTCTCGTCGTTGTCGACCTCGACCCGCTGATCGATCCGGCCGGCCTCGGTGACCTCGGTGAACCAGTTCCGGAGCTGGTCGGGCCGGGCCCAGCCGACCGCGATGACCACGTCGGCGTCCGCCGGCGGCCGGCCGAATCCGGCCATGCTGTTGTGCCCGGAGTACGCCCGCGGCAGTCCCCGTTGCGGCCCGTACCGGGCCACCGCGCCCGCCTCGCCGTAGTTGCCGGTGAGGATCACCGCGCGCTGCTGCTGTTCCGGCGGCAGGCCGCGGTGGACGGCGGCGAGCGAGTCGGCGAACGCCGGCCAGCCGATGGTCTCGCCGGCGTCGTAGTTGACGTCGACCACGAAACCGGGCAGCCGGTCGGCGGGCAGGGTGGGCAGTAGCAGGATCGCGCTGCCGGCCACCGCCACGGCGGCGCCGGCGGCGAGCACCGCCCGCCGGGCTCGCACCGCGCCCCGGCCGGCCCACTCGGCGGTGACCACCGCTCCGGCGGCGGTGGCCACCAGCAGCAGCGGGGCGTCGTAGTAGCCCTTCCCGCCGGCGAGCAGCACGATCGCGAACACCACCAGCCAGGCCCAGCCGATCGCCCGGTACGCCCGCCAGGCCGGGCGGCGCAGCAGCGCCACCAGCCCGGCGATCCAGATCGGCACCGCGTACGGGCTGATGATGACCAGTTGCAGGGTGAGCGCGTCGACGCGACCGCTGTAGGAGCTGTCGCCACCGGCGATCTGGGAGGCCACGGACAGCTGGGGGAAGCCGTGCGCGGCCTGCCACACCAGGTACGGCGCGGCGAGCACGGCGACGATTCCAGCGGCGGCGTACACCCACCGGTCGCGCAGCAGCCGGCGTGGCCCGCCGAGGGCCACCCCGGCCAGCAGGCCCACGGCGAGCAGGCCGGGCAGCAGCTTGTTCAGCATGCCGAGGCCGAGCGTCAGGCCGACGCCGAGGGCCCAGCGGCTGTCGCCGGTGCGCAGCATCCGCACCGCGCACCAGGCGGCGGCGAGCCAGACCAGCAGGTCGACGGTGGTGGTGCTGAGCAGGTGGCCGGGGGCGAGCACGATCCCCGCGACGGCGCCGAGGAAGGCGGCGAAGAGCTGCGCGGCCCGGCCGCCGCCGAACTCCCGGGCGATCGCCGCGACCAGGACGACCGCCGCGCCGGCGATCAGCGCGGACGGCGTACGCAGCACCACCAGGTTGCCGGGCGCGATCGTGTCCGCCAGTCGGGCCAGGGCCGGCACCAGGGGGCCCTGGTCGACGTATCCCCAGTCGAGGTGGCGGCCGCAGAGCAGGAAGTAGAGCTCGTCACGGTGGTAGCCGTACCGGCCGGCGAGCAGCAGCAGGACGGCCGTGACGGCACCGCCGACCAGCCACGGCCCGCGGGTGGCCGGGCCGAGGGGCGGGGGCACGGTCGCGATGGGCTTCGACGGGGGCGCGTCGCGGTCGTCAAGGTCGGTGGCGGGTTCGACCATGCGTCCATGATGGGTGAATCCACCACCGCGCGGGGCCCCCGTCCGGGTGGCTGGCCGGTCACGGTTCGGGCACAGGTCCCGGAAGATTGACTTCCTCCCCACGCCTGAAGGCGGGGGGATTCCCGTGGCTGATCGGTGTTCATGTTGCGACCAGTTCGGGTGGTTGGCGTTTCGCAGACCGGGTAGCCCCGAGGTCTCCACGCCCTGTTACCGCCAGTCCGGCGGCGAGTATGTTCTTGGCCGCGTTGACGTCGGCGTGGTCCTGGTGTCCGCAGGCGACGCATCGGAAGACCGCTTGGCTCTCGCGGGATTCCGGAGCGATGTGCTTGCAGGCGTGGCAGGTTTGCGACGTGTACGCGGGGTTGACCTTTTCGATGTGTGCGCCGTGGTAGCGGGCGGCGTGTTCCAGCTTGAGTAGGAACCCACCCCAGCCCTTGGACAGGATGGCTCGATTCAGGCCGGCCTTCTGGCGCACGTTGCGGCCCGGCTGCTCGATGGTGCCCTTGGCACTGGCGGTCATGTTCTTGATCCGCAAGCCCTCGACCGCAACCAGGCCGTGATCGCGGACAACCTGTACGGCTTTCTGCGTGACGAAGTCGGCCCTCCGGTGCCGGATGCGGGCGTTGAGCCGGCTGATCTCGCCGCGCGTCTTCTCGCGGCGCTTCGATCCACGGTTGCGGCCATGCACGCGCAGCGACCGCGACAGGCGTTGCTGCAACCGCTTGAGTCTGGCCGCCTCGCCGGCAGTGACGAAAGCCCGATCGTCCAGGCCGCCGTCCGACGTGGCCACGGCGACGGCCACGCCCCGGTCGACGCCGATCGGCGGCTTGCCGTTCGGCGCGGCCTCTGCAACGCCGTCCTCGACGCAGAACGAGATGTACCATCGGCCCCCGTCGCGGGAGACCGTGGCGTTGCGGATGGTGCCGCCGAGCGGCTTGGTCCACCGAAACCGGACCGGCCCGAACTTCGGCAGCCGCACCTCACCCCACCGCCGGCTCAACCGACGAGCCATGATGTGCTTCGGGTCGGGGAACCGGAACGACGCAGCAGTGCGGGTCTTGGACCGCCACCGCACCTTCCACGTCCCATGCGCCTTGCATGCCTGCTCCAGGTCGCGCAGGGTCTGCTGCAACGTGTGCGACGGCGCCTCGGCCAGCCACGCGCAGGCCGGGTCCTTCTTCGCCTCGGCCATCTGCCGGGCCTGCTCGTTGTAGTTGATCCATGCGCCGCGGCGGCGGTACTCACGGCGCTGCTCCAGCGCCGTGTTCCACACCGCCCGGCAAGCGGCACCAACCTGTTCGGCGTAGGTTGCCTGCGACTCGGTGAACGCGAGCAAGTAGCGACGACCGATCAGCATCTACCGATCCTTCTGCTGCTCGACGTACCGCTTCACCGCCGCGAACGGCGCAGCGCCCTGGGCGGGTGGGATGCGCACCCGGCGCCCGTCGATGCCGAAGGTGGCGTGATGCCATCGCACCGGCATCAACCCCCGGCGACGACGCGGAAACCGCGCCGCCAGGTCACCATTCTTACGGCGTTTCGCCGCCGCGAACCACGCATCCGAAAACCGCCGCAACTCCGACTGGGCACCCGCGACATCCAACTCACCGAACGTGCCCGGCCCCGACCGGTGCTCGCCCGCCACATCGCGGTGGCCAGACAACTCCCGACGCAACGCCTGGTAGCCGGTCAACGGCATGTCGTGGCGGCGACGCCGCCATGCATTGATCTCCAACACGCACGCCCACACGTCACGGGCCGAGCGCAGCAACCCGAAACACCGCCGCCGCTGCCCAGCCGTCACCCGCACAGCGACACGCGCCGTGCGATACACGACCCGAGACGCGGCAGGATCCCGACGACGAGGCACGAACCAAACCCAACACCACCCGTACGACAAATTTCCGCAGCGACCAACCCGGCGAAACGTCGGTGGACACCGTCTAGCGTGCGCGGAATGCGGATTCGCGAGTTCACCGAGGCCGACTGGGCGCAGGTCTGGCCGATCGTCGAGGACGTCATCACCGCCGCGGAGACCTTCCCGTACGACCCCGCGTGGCCCGCGGAGGTCGCCCATGACGTGTGGGTGGAACGACCGCCTGGCCAGACGGTGGTCGCCGAGGAGGACGGCGCGATCCTCGGCACCGCCAAGATGGGCACCAACCGGCCCGGCCCGGGCTCGCACGTGGCCACGGCCAGCTTCATGGTCGCCGCCCACGCACGGGGTCGCGGCGTCGGCCGGGCCCTCGCCGAGTACGCCCTGGACTGGGGCCGCCGCCGGGGGTACGCCGCGATGCAGTTCAACGCGGTGGTGGAGACCAACGAGGCGGCGGTGGAGCTGTACCGGCGGCTCGGCTTCGCGGTGATCGGCACGGTGCCGGAGTCCTTCGCCCACCCCACCCTGGGCCGGGTGGGACTGCATGTCATGCATCGCCCGCTGTGACCGGTGCGCGACGATGGACGGATGAGAGCTGAGCCGATCGAGCTGGCCGCCGCCCTGGGGCGCTTCGACCAGCTGTGGAGTCCCCGTATCGTCGCCATCGTCAACGACTACGACGTGCGGATCGCGAAGGTGGCCGGAGAGCACGTCTGGCACTCCCACGACGACACCGACGAGTTCTTCCTGGTGCTCGACGGGGAGCTGCGGATCGCCCTGCGCGACGGCGCGGACGGCGCCGAGCGGGAGGTGGTGTTGCCGCGCGGCGCGGTGTTCGTGGTGCCGCGCGGGGTGGAGCACCGCCCGTTCGCGCCGGACGGCGCGTCGATCCTGATGTTCGAGCCGTCCGGCACGTCCAGTGTGGGGGACCGGCACGACGAGGTCCCCGCGCACGTGGACGCCACCACCGGGCACCGGCTGTGACCGGGCCGGTCAGCGCCCCGCCGGCGCCTGTTCCACGGGTGCGGTCGGGACGCTGACCGGCCAGCCCAGCCGGCGTACGCCGGGGACGGCGGCGGTGCCGGCGCAGGCGAGCAGCACCAGCGCACCGGCCACCGCGAGCGGCGCCGATGGCCCCCAGGCCCCGGCCGCGAGCGGTGCGAGGGCGTAGCCGATCGGCATGGCGCCCAGGGACATCAGCCAGTCGTACGAGGTGACCCGGGCCAGCACGTCGGGTGCGAACTGGCCCTGCACCACGGTCTCCCAGACCGGGTTGAGAAAGCCGAGCGCGACCAGCGCGAGGCAGTACGCGGTGATACTCGCCGGGGCGGGCGCGGCGACGGCGAGCAGGAGCAGCGGCGCGGCGTACGTGGCCAGGGCCAGGTTGCCCAGCAGCACTGGCCGGCGGGGACGTACCCGGGCCGCGAGCAGCGATCCGAGCAGCAGGCCGACCGCGCCGGCCTGCTGGAGCAGCACCCAGACGCCCTCCCCGCCGAGCCGGTCCACGGCGATCACCGGGCCGACGGTGAGCAGCACCGCCGCGGCACCGTTCCACACGCCGTGCGCGAGCAGGCTGCTCCAGTACCAGTCGCGGGAGCGGACCTCTCGCCAGCCCAGCACGAGGTCGGCGCGCAGCGACCGGTGCGGAACCGGCACGTGCCGGACCCGGATGACCGACAGCAGCGCGGCGCTGACCGCGAACGAGGCGGCGTCCAGCACGAACGCCCAACCCGGGCCCGCGGTCCAGATCAGCAGGCCGGCCAGGGCCGGGCCGGCGAGCCGGCTGGCGTTGGCGGTGACGCCCATCAGCGCGTTGGCCCGCTGGCGTCCTTCGACGTCGACGGTGCCGGCGACGAGCGGGGACGCGGTGGGGATGGCGAAGGCCGAGGCCGCACCGCCGACGGCGGAGGCCACCGCGAGGTGGGCCAGCGCGGGGGCGTCGCCGAGCAGTTCGACGCCGACGGCGAGTTGGGCGGCACAGCGCACCAGGTCGGTCACGATGGCCACGCGGCGGGCGTCGAAGCGGTCGGCGATCACGCCGCCGAGGGGGAGCAGCAGCAGCCGCGGCACCATCGCGCAGCCGAGCACCACGGCGAGGGAGCCGGCCGAGCCGGTGGCGCGGAGCACGGCCAGGGCCAGGGCGGTGGGGACGACGGCGTCACCGAGGGCGGAGACCGTACGGCCGAGGAAGAGCAGGCGGAAGGCGCGGAGCCGGAGGGCGTGTGTCACCTGGGCAGATTACTTCGACGTCTAATATTTCGACAACGAATATTTCGGTGACGGCGTACCGTGGGCGGGTGACCGACCGCGACCGCATCGACCAGCACGTGGCCCGCTGGCTGCCCGTCCTGCCCGACCTGGACCCCGACATCGAGGGCGCGGTCACCCGGATGTCGTTCCTCAGTCGGCACCTACGCGAGGTCAAGGACCGCGCCCTGGCGGACCTGGACCTCCAGGAGAAGGAGTACGGCACACTGCACGCCCTCGCCGGTCGGGGCGGCCGGGCCGCGCCGACGGAGATCGCCGGCGACCTGCGCATGGCGCCCGCCTCGATCACCGCCCGGGTGGATGCGCTGGTCCGCCGGGGCTTCGTCCGGCGAATTCCGTCCACCGTGGACCGGCGCCGGATCGACGTCGAGCTGACCGACGCGGGTCTGGCCGCCTGGCGACGCGCCATGGGGGTGGTCGGCGACGAGGAGCACCGAGTGCTCGGCGCCCTGACCCCGGACGAGCGGCGGCTGCTGTCGGACCTGCTGCGCCGCGTCACGCTGACCACCGAGCGTCCGCCGGCCGGGCCCTGACCAGGGAACAGTGTCGGTGGGCAGGTCTAGGGTGGCCGCAGACCAGTAGACGCAGTCCGGGGAGGCGGCAATGACCACGCTCACCGACCGACCGCACACCGCCCTGCTCGTCATCGACGTGCAGAACGGCGTCGTGGGGCACGCGTTCGACCGGGACCGGGTGATCGCGAACATCGCGGCCCTGGTCGATCGGGCGCGGACCGGCGACATCGAGGTCGTCTGGATCCAGCACAACAGCGACGACCTGCCCACGGGCAGCGAGAGCTGGCAGTACGTGCCCGAGCTCGTGCGGCGCGAGGCCGAGCCGCTGGTGCAGAAGGCGTACGGCGACTCCTTCGAGGAGACCGATCTGGAAGGGGTGCTCGCCGCGCGTGGCATCGGCCGGCTCATCGTCACCGGTGCGCAGACCGACGAGTGCATCCGCTCGACCCTGCACGGCGCGATCGCCCGCGGCTACGACGCGACGCTGGTCGGCGACGCCCACACGACCGAGGACCTCTCGGCCTACGGCGCGCCGCCGCCGGACAAGGTGATCGCCCACACCAACCTGTACTGGCGCTACCACAAGGCCCCCGGCCGGACCGCCGGCACGGTCGACACCGCCGACGTCGACTTCGCCGCGATCACCCGCGCCTGAGCGAGACCCGGTCGACGCGGGCCGGAAAACGCCTGGCCGCCCGAGGGGGCGGGCTGGCAGGCTGCCCCACATGACCGCACAGGCCCTTGCGGGCGCGCTCGCCGACGACCGGCGTCGTGCCGTGTTCGCCGCGATCGTGCTGGGTGCCGCGAACATTCCCGAGGTCGTGGCCCGTACCGGGCTGCCCGGGCGTGATGTCGCCAACGCCGTACGCCGGCTGGTGACCGCCGACGTGGTGACCGACGACGGCACCGGGCTGCGAATCGACGGGGACCGGCTGCGAGAGCTCGCCCGGGCGGGCGGCGCGGTATCTCCGCCACCGGCGGCGAACCCTCGGGAGGCGATCCTGCGCACCTTCCTCCGCGACGGGGTGCTGACCCGCCTGCCCGCCCAGCGGGCACGCCGCCGGGTGCTGCTCGAACACATCACCGAGCGTTCGTTCGAGCCCGGCGCACGGTATCCGGAGCGTGCCGTCGACGACGCGCTGCGGGCCTGGTGCGACAGCGGCGGAGCCGACCACGTGACCCTGCGCCGCTACCTGGTCGACGACCTGCTCCTCGCCCGCGACCACGGCGTCTACTGGCGGCCCTGACCGGAAAAGTCGTTGACCGTCCGGTGATGATCGGGCGGTGACGACCTGGACGACGTGCCTCACCCCGCCCGACGCCCCCGACGCGGCGGCCCTGCTGCGCGAGTACATGGCGGAGATGGTCCGCCGCTGGTACGGCCGTCCGGAGCGGCCGGAGGAGGTGACCGCGGCGCTGGCCGAGATGCCCAGCGACGACCTGGCCCCGCCCACCGGGCTGCTCCTGCTGGCCCGCCACGACGGGCGCCTCGCCGGCTGCGCCGGGCTGCGCCGGCATCCCGACTGGGCGGAACTCACCCGGGTCTACGTTCGTCCGGCGCACCGCGGCACCGGCGGTGGCGCCGCCCTGCTCGCCGCCGCCGAGGCGCACGCCCGGGCGGCCGGGGCCGACCGGATCCGGCTGGACACCCGCGCCGACCTGGTCGAGGCCCGCGCCCTCTACGCCCGCCACGGCTACGTCGAGATCCCCGCCTTCAACGAGGGTCCGTACGCCCAGCACTGGTTCGAGAAGCTGCTGCCGGCCCTGGTCGACGACGCCGTCGCCCGGCGCTGAACGGGAGCCGAAGACGCCGAAGGAGATCAGCGCCGGAGATCAGGGCCCGGTGGGGACGCCGGGTAGAGCCGGGCCAGGGCGTGGGCGGTCGCCGTCAGCCGTTCCCGCAGCTCGGCCGGCGCCAGCACCTCCACCTCCGCGCCGAGCTTGAGCAGCTCGGTGTGGGCGTGCTTCACCGACTCGATCGGCACGCTGGTCTCCAGCCACCCGTGCTCGTCCGGTTCGCCGGCCGCCGCCCGGGCCGCCCGGCTCATCTCCGGCGGGAAGACGTACGACGCGTACTCCAGCGCGGCCACCGTCATCCGGACCCGGGCCTGTGCGCGGTAGACGTCCCGTTCGTACCGCGCGGTCCACTCCTGCCAGTACGCGGCCAGGTCGAAGTCGGCGGGCCGCTCGTACCGCTCGTCGTGCACCTCCACGTCGAGCACCGCGGCGACCCGGTAGGTGCGAAGCTGCTCGCCACACCGGGCCACCAGGTACCAGCGGCCCGCCTTGAGCACCACACCGAGCGGCGCGACCACCCGGGTCACCTCGCGCGGGGCCCGCCAGCGCCGGTAGCGCATCTCCACCAGCCGCTCCTCCCACACCGCCCGGGCCAGCGCGGCCAGGTGCGGGGTGGGTTCGGGGTGCCGGAACCAGCCCGGCGCGTCCAGGTGGAACCGCTGCCGCACCCGGCCGCCCCGGTCGGCCAGCTCGTCGGGGAGCGCGGCCAGCAGCTTCAGCTCGGCGGCGGCCATCACCGGCCCGAGGCCCAGCTCGGCGGCCGGGCCGGGCATCCCGGCCAGGAACAGCGCCTCCGCCTCCGGCGCCGTCAGCCCGGTCAGCCGGGTCCGGTAGCCCTCCAGCAGCCGGTACCCGCCGGCCGGGCCGCGGTCGGCGTACACCGGCACGCCGGCGGCGCCGAGCGACTCGACATCCCGGTAGACGGTCCGCACGGAGACCTCCAGGGCGTCGGCGAGCTCCTGGGCGGTCATCCGCCCCCGCGTCTGCAGGAGCAGCAGCAGGGAGACCAGGCGGCTGGCACGCACCCGCCGACGGTAACCCGGGCGGAAAACCGGTCGCCGCGAGGCCCGCCGGCTGGCAGAGTCGGCGCCGACAGCGACGCCGACCCGCAGGAGTCGACCGACAGATGTGATCCGCGAGGACGCGGCCGGGCGCACCGCCCCGCCGCCACGGTCACCGACCGCCGCCGCACCGGCCGCGGTCCCGCCCGTCGTCCCGCGGAGGATCACCCGTGTTGAAAGCCGTCTCGGTCAGCAAGTCCTACGATGCCAAACCCCTCTTCACCGACCTCGACCTGATCGTCAAGGCCGGCGACTGGGCCGGCCTGGTCGTGCGCGGCGGCGACCGCATCCTGCTCGTGGGCAAGCCCAGATCCGGAATTTGGCATCCGTCACAGCATCGACGCCGACCGCTGCGCAAGACCCGCAACATGTTGCGGAAATCCCTTACGCCGCAACGATTCGGGCCGTGGGGTGGACGCTGGCGCGGACGCTGCGGGTGATCGGGGCCACGTACCTGGCCGAGGCGGTGGGCTTCAGCCGGCGCTGGTGGATCGCCGACGGCCGGCTGGCGGAGACGACGGTGTGAGGTTCGTCGGGTCCGGTCGGGCGCGCCTCGTCGCCATTCACCCCGCCGGCTGAGAGCCTTTCTCACATGCTGCGTCCCGAGGTCCTGCCCCGCAGGTCGGCCCGCCCCGCCCTGCGCGGCGGGCCGACCGACTTCACCGAGGCCTGGCTGCGCAACCGGCGGCTCTCCGAGCACACCCGCGACGCGTACCGGCGGGACGTCGCGGGCTGGCTGAGCTGGTGCGCCGGACGCGGCCTCGACCCGCTGCGGGCCACCTTCCTCGACGTCAACGCCTACGGCCGCGAACTGGAGTCCACACTGGGCGTACGCAGCGGCCGGCCGCTCACCCCGGCCACCGTCGCCCGCCGGCTGTCCGCCCTGTCCAGCTGGTACGACTTCCTGGCGAAGCTGCGCGCGGTCGAGGCCAACCCGGTCACCGCCGCAGACCGCCCCCGGATCGACCGCGACCACTCGGGCACCGTCGGCCTGACCCCGGAAGAGGTCGACGCGTTGCTCGCCGCCGCCGACGCGGACACCGGCCCGACGGCCGCCCGTAACCGGGCCACCATCGCCCTGCTGGCCGACCTGGGGCTACGGGTCGGCGAGCTGATCTCGCTGGACCTGACCGACCTGGGCGCCGAACGGGGGCACCGCAGCATCCGGTTCGTCGGCAAGGGCGGCAAGGTTCGCCGCCGCGCGCTCACCCCCGGCACCGCGTACGTGGTGGACGCCTACCTGGCCGCGCGGGCCGCCGCGCGGCAGGTGACCGTGCCCGAGCTGACCGGTCCGCTGCTGGTCACCGCCACCGGCGCCCGGCTGGACCGGCACTCGGTGTTCCGGCTGGTCCGCCGGCTCGCCCAGGCCGCCGGCATCCCGGCCTGGGCGAAGCTGTCCCCGCACTCACTGCGACACGCCTTCGCCACCACCGCCCGCGCCGAGGGGGTGCCGCTGGAGGACGTCCAGGACGCCATGGGGCACGCGGATCCGCGCACCACCCGCCGCTACGACCGCGACCGGCACAACCTCGACCGCGACCCGGCGTACGTCATCTGGGCCGCCCGGGCCCGCCGCAGCACCTGATTTCCCCTGCCGGAGTGGGCACTCCGGCAACATCTGCGGGGCGCCGACTCAGGCGTCCGCCGACCGGCCCGCCGGGCGGACAGCCGCGCGGCGAGCCGGTGCCGCCTCAGCCCTGCTGGCGAGGGCAGATGCAGAACGGCTGCCCGATCGGGTCGACCAGCACCGTCCACCGCTCGCCGCCCGGCTGGAACTCCGGCCTCGTGGCGCCGGCCGCCACGAACTCCTTCTCGGCGACGGTCACGTCGTCGACGTGCAGGTCCAGGTGGTAGCGCTTGCCGGCGGTCTCGTCCGGCCAGGCCGGCGGCACGTACCCGGGCACCAGGCCGAAGCCGATCGAGGTCCCGTCCTTGCTGATCATGGCGTATTCGGCCTGGCTGTGGGTGACCTCCCAGCCGAGGACACGGGAGTAGAACCCGGCGTGGGCGACCGGGTCGGAACTGTCGAGGTTGACCATCGCGAGGTCGGCGTGCATCGTCATGTCGCCCAGTCTCGCCACGGAACCTGACATCTTGTGGCAGGTACCTGGGCCGGTTTTCAGCAGAGCAGCTCCAGCTGCCGGTGGGCCTCGGCGGCGATGTCCTCGTGGCGCAGCCAGCGCCGCGCCCAGAGCCGGGCGGCCGCCTCGGCCTGCTCGTCGCCCCACGCCGCGTGCTCCACCAGCAGCGCGGCGGCCAGCGCGTACGCCGCCCGCAGCGCCAGGCCGCGGGCACCGGCCACCACCTCGACCGCCGCCGGGTCGGCGGTTACCTCGGCCAGGTGTTCGCGCAGCTCGCCGGTGACCGCGGCCAGGGTGTCGGCCAGGGCGGGGGAGAGCGGTCGGGCCAGGTCGACGGCGGCGGCGAGCCGGCGCAGCAGCGGGGCGCCGGCATCCTCGCGGGCCACCGCGCGCAGCACGTCCAGGGCGAGCAGGTTGGTGGTGCCCTCCCAGATCGGCAGCACCTGCGCGTCGCGCAGCAGCCGCGGCACCCCGGTGTCCTCGACGTAGCCGGCCCCGCCGAACGCCTCCACGTACTCGCTGGCGGAGGAGACGGCCAGCCGCCCGGTGGCGAGTTTGGCCAACGGCGCCACCACCCGCAGCTCGGCGGCGGCCTCCGGGTCGGCGCCCACCTCCACCCGCCCGAGCAGCGCGAACGCGTGCCCGGCCAGGGCGAACGCGCCGGCCGCGTCGACCGCGAGCGTGCCCAGGGTGGCGCGGTGCAGCGGCGACTCGGCCAGCCGGCCGCCGGCGACCTGCCGGGCCTCGGCGTACGCCCGGGCGTAGGCCAGCCCGCGTCGCATGCCGGCGGCGGCGGCTGACGCGTTGTGCACCCGGGCCACCCGCACCAGGGTCATCGCCCGGACCAGCCCGGGCACGGCGGGGTCACCCAGCGGCAGCGCGTACGCGTCGCGCAGCCCGATCTCGGCGGTGGGCAGCGCCCAGGTGCCCAGCTTGTCCTTGAGCCGGTGCACGATGACGCCGGGCGCCGGCGCGTCCGGCGCCACGGTGGCCCCGGCCAGCGGCGAGTCGGCGGCGTAGCGGGGCACCAGGAACGGCGCGAGCATCCGGCTGCCCCGGCCGGCGCCGTCGGGGCGGGCCAGGGCCACCGCCATCGGCGCGTCGGCGGCCGAGCAGAACCACTTCTCCCCGGTCAGCCGCCATGATCCGTCGGCGGCGGGTCGGCCGATGGTGCTGGCGCGGGACAGGTCGGAGCCGCCCTGCGACTCGGTCATCCACTGCCCGCTGACGATGGCGATGTCCGGATCGGTGGAGATCAGGCGGGGTAGCCAGGCGTCGCGGACACTCCCGTCGACGTCGGGGTGGCTGAGCAGCGTGGCGGCGCCGTCGGCCATGGCCACCGGGCAGGAGAAGGTCGCCGACTCCGGGCCGAACAGGTGCAGCAGGGCGTGCTGGACCACTCGGGCGGCGGCCCCCCAGGTGGCGCGGGCGGACTCCAGGTAGGGCAGCGCCACCACGGCGTGCCGGGCGGCGGCGGCCCGCTGGATCTGCCAGCCGGCGGAGGTGTCGATCCGGTCGACGCGGGCGCCCCACGGGTCGTAGCGGACCAGGGTGGGCGGGTGCGCCTCGGCGTCGGCGTGCGCGGCCCGCAGCGGCCCGGCCACGTCGGCGGCCAGGTCGGCCAGCCGTCCCTTCACCGCGGCGTGCCCGGCCGGGCCGAGGTGCCGCTCCAGCCAGGACCGCAGCAGCGGGTCACCGGCGTACGGGTCGTCGGGAATCGGTGCCGGCTGCACATAGCGGGTCATCCGTCGCTCCTTCCAGGCCGTGCGCCGACCGTAGACGATTCCGCACGGGCAGCGACAGGGGCGATGTGCCTGCGAGGGCATGGACCGGGCGCATACGGTCGAAGGTGATGGGTGGCAATCAGGCGTGGACCCGGCCGGCCCGGCCTCGCCAGGCGGTGCGTACCGGCCTGGTGCTGGGCGGTTTCACGGTGGGGCTGTGCCTGATCGGGGTGGCCGGCCTCGCGTTGTGGAACCTGCAGGTGGTGATGCAGGCCAACGGCCCGGTGCGGGAGACCGCCGACACGTTTCTGCACGCCGTCGCCGCCGACGAGACCGACAAGGCGTACGAGAAGCTGTGCCGGCAGGCAAAGAGCAAGTGGAGCGCGGGCGGCTTCGGCAGCTGGGTACGCACCCCGCCGCAGGTACGCGGCTACGAGATCACCGACGTGTCGGTCGCCACCTCGGCGGGCCGCCCGCGCGGCACGGTCACCGCCCGGCTGACCCGCGACGGCGGCGACAGCGAGGAGCGCAAGCTCCCGGTGGTGCAGGAGAACGGGAAGTGGCGGGTCTGCGGCGACCCGTTCTGATCAGGCGCGGAGGCGGAGGCGGCGTTCAGTCGCGCGGGCCGAGGTCGCCCGAGCGGTAGTGCCGGCGGCAGAGCACCTGGTAGCGCACGTCGGCGGTGTCGACGGTGTCACCGATGACGACCTGTTCGCCCTCCCGGGCCACCCGCCCGTCGACGACCCGGGCGTTGAGCAGCCCTTCCCGCCCGCACCAGCAGAGCACCTCGACCTGGATGCGGGCCACCTCGTCGGCGAGTTCGAACAGCCGCTGCGCGGCCGGGAACAGGCAGGACCGGAAGTCGGTGGCCAGGCCGAACGCGTACACGTCGACGTCGTAGTTGTCGACCAGGTCGGCCATCTGCTCGACGTGGTCCAGGTTGTAGAAGGACGCCTCGTCGCAGATCAGGTAGTCGACGCGTACCCCGTCGGTGAGCGCGTCGCGCACCAGGTCGCGCAGGTCGAGGTCGTCGGTGACCTCGATGGCGGAGTGGGCCAGGCCGATCCGGGTGGTGACCTGCGGGCCGAGCGAACGGTCGATGCGGGTGGTGACCAGGCCGCGGCGGCCCTGCCGCGCGTGGTTGTAGTTCATCTGCAGGGCCATCGTGGACTTGCCGCAGTCCATCGGTCCCCAGAAGAACTTCAACGCGGCGGCGTGCAACGGCCGCCCGTCGACGCCGCGGACGGCGACGCAGCCGCCCGCACGGTCGTCGCCCGGGTCCGGGAGGGGTCGGGCCAGGCAGATCGGGGCGGCGGCGTCGTCGGTCACGTCGGGGCAGCCTAGTCGATCGACCGACCCCGATCAGGCCGGTGCGCGGACCGGCGCTACAGCACCCGGGGCGGAGTGTTGCCGGCGGCGAGGATGGCGCGGCGGATCGGCACGGCGGCCAGCAGCACGAACCCGACCACGAAGAAGATCAGCAAGGAGACCACGCCCACCCGGTACGAGGCGGTGAGCTGGAACACCAGCCCGAAGGCGAGCGGCCCGAGCCAGCTGGTGCCCTTGTCACTGATCTCGTAGAAGCCGTAGTACTCGCCCTCCTTGCCGGCGGGGATGAGCTGACTGAACAGCGACCGGCTCAGCGCCTGGCTGCCGCCGAGCACCAGGCCGATCGCCGCGCCGAGAATCATGAACGGCACCGGCGCCTCGGCGGGCAGCCAGAACGCCCCGAGGATCACTCCGGTCCAGAGCACCAGGCTGAGCAGCACGGACTTCCAGGCGCCGATGCGGCGGGCGAGCGCGCCGAGGGCCAGGGCGCCGCCGAAGGCGAGGAACTGCACCAGCAGGATCGTGACGATCAGGGTGCTCTGCTCCAGCTTCAGCTCCTGGGTGCCGTACTGGCTGGCCATGGTGATGACGGTCTGGATGCCGTCGTTGTAGACCAGGAAGGCGAGCAGGAAGAACAGCGTCAGCGGGTACGCCCTGATCTCGCGCAGGGTGCGGCCGAGCTGCCGGAACCCGTCGGTGAGCACGTTGCCGCCGCCGGCGGGCAGCGCCTCGGCGGTGGGGTGCTCGCGCAGCCAGCGCAGCGGCAGCAGGGTGAACGCCGCCCACCACACCCCGGCCGACACGATCGACCAGCGGGCCAGGTCCATGGTGCGCTGCGGATTGCCATCCTCGCTGAGCATGCTGACGGCGACCAGGTTCAGCGCGAGCAGCAGCCCGCCACCGAGGTAGCCGATGGCCCAGCCGCGGCTGGAGATGGTGTCGCGCTCGTCGGGGCCGCCGAGTTGGGGCAGGAACGAGTTGTAGACCACGATGGCCGCGCCGAAGGAGATGTTGGCGATCAGGAACAGCGCCCCGCCGAGCAGGTAGCGGTCACCGGTGACGAAGGCGAACCCGATGGTCGCCCCGGCGCCGATGAACGCGGCGAGGGCCAGCAGCCGCTTCTTGTGCGCCGACCGGTCGGCGATCGCCCCGACGATCGGCAGCACGAACACGGTGAGGAACACCGACAGCGAGATCAGGTACGGGTAGAAGGAGCCGGCGGCGACGCGGATGCCCAGCGGGTGGACGTACCCGGTGCAGCTGTCGGCGCCCAGTTCGCAGCCGGCGGCCAGCTCGGTGACCGTGGTGAGGAACGGGCCGAGGAAGACGGTGATCACCGTGGTCTGGAAGGCGGAGTTCGCCCAGTCGTAGAAGTACCAGCCGGTGCGTTCGCGGCGGGTGCTGCCCGGGCCAGCGGGCTCGGCGACGGCGGGGGCGACCGTTTCGGCCATCGGGGTCCTCTGACTCAGGCGGCCCAGTGGCCGCGGCTGCGGTAGACGTCGCGGAGCACGCCGACGTGATCGGTCATGATGCCATCCACACCGAGATCAAGTAAGTGGTGCATCTCGGCAGGCTCGTCGATGGTCCAGACGTGCACCTGCAACCCGATCCGGTGGCAGTACGCGAGGAACCGCTGGTCGACCACCGGGATGCGCCCGTACCGGACGGGGACCTGGGCGGCGACCACGGACGGGGGCAGCCGCAGCGATCGGCCGTGCAGGGAGGCCATCCGCAGCCGGGCCACCCCGCGCATGCCGAGGCTGGTGGCGACCTTGGGTCCGGCCAGGGCCCGCAACCGGGTCAGCCGGGCGTCGCTGAACGAGGCGAGGAGCACCCGGTCGCCGGCGCCGGCCCGGTTGATGGTGTCCAGGGTCGGGTCGACGCCGCCGTCGGCCTTGACGTCGATGTTGAACCGGACCTCCGGCCAGGCGGCGAGCACCTCGTCGAGGCGGGGGACGACGGCGGCTCCGCCGACGCGTACCGAGGCCAGGTCGGCCCAGCGCAGGTCGGCGATGCGCCCCCGTTCGCCGGTGACCCGGTGCAGGGTGGCGTCGTGGAAGATCACCGCCACGCCGTCGGCGGTGGCGTGCACGTCGGTCTCCACGTACCGGTAGCCCAGGGCGACGGCGCGGGCGAACGCGGCGGCGGTGTTCTCGTCGCCGTCGGCCGCGCCGCCGCGGTGGGCGAACGCCAGCGGCCCGGGGGCGTCGAGATAGCCGAAGCGGGGCAGCACGCCGGAAGTATGCCGGGCGCGGGTGGCGGCCGGGTGACCGGCCGACGTCCAATCATCAAACTTCCCTATCGCTCCCTATCGTGCGTATGATTGGGAACGATGAGTAGTGACATGTACTCGGTCGAGCAGGTAGCCGAGCTGCTCGACCTGCACCCGCGCACCGTGCGCGGCTACATCCGCGCCGGTCGGCTGCGGGCGGTGCGGATCGGCAAGCAGTACCGGATCGCCCGGGCCGACCTCGACGCGTTGACCGGCCGGCCCGCCCCGGCGCCACCCACCGGCGCTGCCGCGCTGGAGGTGTCGAGCATCGTGCAGGTCGACGGCGTCGACCGCGCCGCGGCCGACCGGCTCGCCACGTTGGTGCTCACGAGCGCCAACACCAACCACGACCCCGCGCGCCCGCTGCGCGTGCAGACCGTCTACGACGAGGAGCGCCACCGCATGAAGCTCGTGATCCTGGGTGACGTCGCCGCGACCGCCGACCTGCTGCACCTGGTCGACGCGGTCCTGCGCGGCGACAACGGCCTGCTCGCGCGGGGGGTACGCAATGCCTGACCTGATCCAGGAGCGGGCCGGGGTGCCGGTGCTGGTCTGCGACCCGACCGGGCCGCGGGTGGCCACCACCGGGCAGGCCCTCGACCTGATCGGCGCGGCCTTCGCCGGCGCCGAGGTGGTCGCCGTACCCGCGGACCGGCTCGATCCCAGCTTCTTCTCCCTGGGCACCCGCTTCGCCGGGGAGATCATGCAGAAGTTCGTCAACTACCGGCTGCGGCTGGTCGTCGTCGGGGACATCACCGCGCATCTCGCGGCAAGTTCGGCGCTGCGAGCCCTCGTCACCGAATCCAACCGCGCCGACCACGTCTGGTTCGTGCCCGACCTCGACGCCCTCGACGAACGGCTGCGCGCCACGGCCTGACCCCGCGCCGGTCAGCGCTCCGGCAGCCCGCGGCGGTGCGAGCGGGCCGTGTCGACCGGGCGGCCGGGGTCGACGTGGCGGGGCCGGTCCGGCTCGTCGGGACGCAGCGGCACCAGATTGCCGGTGATCGCGTCGATGATCCGGTCGGTGGCCCGCCGGGCCGCCCCGGGCGTGCCGGGATGCAGGTCGCGCAGGGCCACCGGGGCGCCGAAGTGCACCCGGATCACCGGCCGGCGCACGATCGCCCGGGCGACGGCGCGCACCATGCCCTTGGGTGCCCGGTAGGGCAGCACCTCGTGGGAGCCCCACTGGGCCACCGGGACGACGGGCGCGCCGCTGGCGAAGGCGAGCCGGGCGGCCCCGGTCTTGCCCCGCTCGGGCCACATCCCGGGGTCCAGGCCGATCCGCCCCTCCGGGTAGAGCAGCACCACCGAACCGCTGGCCACCGCCGCGGCGGCGGTGGCCAGCGCCTGGTGCACCGAGCTGGTGCCCCGGTCGACGCGGATGTGTCCGGCCCGGCGCATCAGCGGTCCGACCACGGGGGCACGGAACAGCCCGCCGGTGGCCATGATCCGCGGAGCGACGCCGCGGACCCGGCACGCGGCGGTGAGCACCACGGGGTCGAACGGGCTGATGTGGTTGGCGGCCAGGATCAGCGGTCCGTGGCGCAGCTCGGCCGGCACGGTGCCGCTGACCTCGAGGCGTCCCAGCAGGCCGACGACGGCGCGGGCGAGCAGCTGCGCGGCGCGCCACAGCACTGGCGCCCGCCAAGGGGTGGTCGGCGTGTTCATCGTGTGCTGGATGGTCGCACGCGTCCGGGTGGGCGGGTGACCCGATCCCGGGCCGAGCGGCAGAGGTGATCAGGGTCATTGGTCCCGGGTCGGGTCGGGCCCCCCGGCCCTGCCGATTCTTCTACGACGCCGGGTAGTATTTACTACGTCTCGTAGTATGCACAGCTGGGGGTTTCAGGTGGACGCGTTGGACGTCGCCCGCTGGCAGTTCGGTGTCACCACCGTTTATCACTTTCTCTTCGTGCCGTTGACCATCGGCCTGTCAGTCCTGGTGGCCATCCTGCAGACCATGTGGCACCGCACCGGCAACGAGCGGTACCTCAAGCTCACCAAGTTCTACGGCAAGCTGTTCCTGATCAACTTCGCGATGGGTGTGGTCACCGGCATCGTGCAGGAGTTCCAGTTCGGCATGAACTGGAGCGACTACTCCCGCTTCGTCGGCGACATCTTCGGCGCCCCCCTGGCCATCGAGGCCCTGGTCGCCTTCTTCCTCGAGTCGACGTTCATCGGCCTGTGGATCTTCGGCTGGGACCGGCTGCCCAAGCGGCTGCACCTGGCCAGCATCTGGGCCGCCGCCATCGGCACCAACCTGTCCGCCTACTTCATCCTCGCCGCGAACTCGTTCATGCAGAACCCGGTCGGCTACCGGATCAACCCCACCACCGGCCGGGCGGAGCTGACCGACTTCCTCGCCGTGCTCACCAACAAGGTCGCGCTGATCACCTTCCCGCACACCCTGTCCGGGGCGTTCCTGGTCGCCGGGTCGCTGATCGTCGCCGTCAGCCTTTACCACGTCATCCGCCACCGGGACAGCGCCGACCACGGCGCCTACCGCTTCGCCGCCAAGTTCGGCTCCTGGGTGGTCCTGGTCGCCTCCGCGCTGGTGCTGTTCACCGGCGACATCCAGGGCAAGATCATGACCGAGGTGCAGCCGATGAAGATGGCCGCCGCCGAGGGTCTCTACACCACCGAGAGCCCCGCCTCGTTCTCCGTACTCACCGTCGGCAGCCTCGACGGCAGCCGCGAGGTCTTCGCCCTCAAGATCCCGTACCTGCTGTCGTTCCTCGGCACCGGCGACCCGAACGGCACCGTGCAGGGCATCAACGACCTGCAGGCCCAGTACGCCACCCAGTACGGCGCCGGCAGCTACACCCCGATCATCCCGGTCACCTACTGGAGCTTCCGCTTCATGATCGGATTTGGGCTCGCCGCCGCCGCGATCGCCCTGCTGGTGCTCTGGAGCCAGCGCAAGGGCCGCACCCCCCGCAGCAAGTGGCTGCTGCGCGCCGGCCTGGTCATGCCCGCGCTGCCGCTGCTGGCCAACTCCTTCGGCTGGATCTTCACCGAGATGGGCCGCCAGCCGTGGATCGTCTTCGGGGAGATGCTCACCCGCAACGGGGTGTCCCGCACCGTCTCGCTGGCCGAGGTGCTCACCTCCTTCACCGCGTTCACCCTGATCTACGCCGCCCTCGCGGTGGTCGAGTTCAAGCTGCTGGTCCGCTACGCCAAGGCCGGCGTACCCGACGTCACCCCGGCGCCCGTATCCCAAGACACCGACGACGCCGAGCGCCCGCTCGCCTTCGCCTACTGACCCCGGAGCCCATCGTGGAACTGACGACCGTCTGGTTTCTCCTCGTCGCCGTGCTCTTCACCGGCTACTTCATCCTCGAAGGCTTCGACTTCGGCGTCGGTATGCTGCTGCCCGTCCTCGGCCGCGACGACCGGGAACGCCGCGTCCTGATCAACACCATCGGCCCGGTCTGGGACGGCAACGAGGTCTGGCTGATCACCGCCGGCGGTGCCATGTTCGCCGCCTTCCCCGAGTGGTACGCGACCCTGTTCTCCGGCTTCTATCTGCCGCTGCTGCTCATCCTGCTCGCCCTCATCGCCCGCGGGGTGGCCTTCGAATACCGGCACAAGCGCCCCGAGGCGTCCTGGAAACGCCGCTGGGACCAGGCCATCTTCTTCGGCTCCCTGGTGCCGGCGATCCTGTGGGGCGTCGCGTTCGCCAACATCCTGCGCGGCGTGCCGCTCTCCGCCGACCACGAGTACGTCGGCGGCCTGCTCGACCTGCTCAACCCGTACGCCCTGCTCGGCGGCCTGGCCACCCTGGGCCTGTTCCTCACCCACGGCGCGGTGTTCCTCGCCCTGAAGACCACCGGCGACATCCGTGAGCGAGCCGGCGCCCTCGCCGTCAAGCTCGGCGTCGGCACCGCCGTGATCGCGGTGGCGTTCCTGTCCTGGACGCTGACCATCCGCTCCAGCGCGGCCGCCGTCGTGCTCGCCGCCGGCGCGGCCCTCGCCCTGCTCGGTGGGGTGGCCGCCGCCCGGGTACGCCGGGAGGGCTGGGCGTTCACCGGCACGGCCGTGGCCATCGCCCTGGCCGTGGCGACCCTGTTCGCCGCGCTGTTCCCGAACGTGCTCCCGTCGACGCTCGACGCTGCCGGCACGCTGACCGCGACCAACGCCGCCTCGACGCCGTACACCCTGAAGATCATGACCTGGGTGGCGGTGGTGTTCACCCCGATCGTGCTGGCCTACCAGGGCTGGACCTACTGGGTGTTCCGCAAGCGGATCGGGGTGGCGAACATCCCGCAACACTGAGCAGCCCGCGGCCGCGGGGCCGGTGTGACGCGATCGGCACCGGCCCCCGCGGCACACCGGCCCCTGCCGGCTGGGCGAGCCGACACCGGCTGCCGGCGGCTATGCTTCCCGCCGTCCCGCCCCGCCCACCGTGAGGACCCCGCATGCGCGCAGCGGCCGCCGAAGCACCGGCGCCCACCCCGCCGACGGCCCCGTCGACCCGGTCGTCTCGCTGGCGGCCCCACCGGCGGCACCTGCCCCTCGCCGTCCTGCTCGGCGTCTACCTGGCCGCCCGGGTGCTCATCCTCACCCGATTCAGCGTCTACATCTCGTTCGACAGCACCTCGTACGCGGACCAGCCGGGCAACACCCTTGACCTGCTGTCGTTCACCGGTCACGCCCCCCGCCCCTGGGGTGTGCCGCTGCTGTACGCGCTGGCCGGCACCAACTGGGCCGGGGCGGTGGTGCAGTGGGCGATCAGCACGCTGGCCTGGTCGCTGCTGATCTGCGCCTGCTGGCTGCTGCTGCGCTCGCTGCCGGCGCGGATCTTCGCCGCCGCCGCCCTGGTCGGCCTGGCCCTGACCCGGTCGATCTACCCGTGGGACCACGCCGTGCTGTCCGAGTCGCTGTCGATCAGCCTCGGCGTCGCGGCGCTGGCGCTGTTGGCCATCTGGGTGCGGACCCGCTCCCGGATCGCGCTGGGCGGCCTGGTCCTGGCGACCTTCTGGTGGACCTTCACCCGACAGGACGTGCTGCCGTACGTGCTGCTGCTGGTCGTCGTGCTCGCCGGGTACGCCCTGCTACGCCCCTACCGCCGCGCGGCCATCGTCGCCACGGTGGTCCTGCTCGGTGGCCTGGCGTGGAACACGACCACCACGCCGACCGTCGACGAGAGCTACCGTGCCTGGTACTCCGGCCTGAGCCTGTCCGAGGCCACCTTCCTGTACCGGCTGCGTTTCCAGATCCTCAACGACCCGCAGGTGAAGAGCGCCTACCAGCGCGAGTTCGGCATGCCCCGCTGCGCGCCGGCGGAGCAGATCGCCAAGGGCACCCCCTGGAAGATGACCGAGTTCATCGCCGGCTACCACAGCTGCCCGGACCTGGAGGACTGGGCGCAGCGGGAGAAGGGCTCGGTCGCCTACCGGTACGCCCTGGCCCACCCGAAGCACTCCGCCGAGAAGGCGGCCGATGTACTGCCGGCGCTGCTGGGCGGCACCACCGGCCGCTACGCCGAGCCCGTGGCCGCCCTGCCGGACTTCCCGGAACGGGTCTTCTTCCCCCGCCCCGACCGGGTGCTGCCGATCGCCGGCCTGATCCTCGTGGTGGTGGTCGGCGCCGGACTGCTCGCCCGCGGGTTCCGGCGGGCCCGCTGGCTCGCGGCGGCCGGTGGCCTGCTCGTCCTGGCCAGCACCGGCAGCGCCGTGGCCGGCACGCTCTTCACGGCCGGCGAATACGCCCGCTTCGGCATCCAGGAGGCGGTGCTGCTACGGGTCGGGCTGGTCCTCCTCGCGGCCGCCGCGATCGAGGCCGTCACGGCGTCGGCCATCGACGGTATCGCCACGCTGCGCCGCCGACGCGCGCCCCTGACCGCACCCGCCGGCGGCCCGGGGACCGGGGAGGCGGCGTGGGCCCTCGACGGGCACGGCGAGGGCCCCGGCCCGACGCCGGCCGGCGACCTGCCCACGACCACCGGCGGAGACCCGGCCGGCGGCCGGCCCTGGCCCGCCGGCCGGGAACCGGACGCCACGCCCGCGCGTCGGCCCTGAGTCCCGCCGCCTGCCCCCGGCTCCCGGGGACAGGCGGCGGCAACGGCCGGCCGTCAGTGGGCCTCGCGCAGTTCCGCCAGGCGTGCCTCGATCTCCGCCAGCTCCGCGCGCAGCTTCTCCGCCTGCTGCTCCGCATCCGCGCGCTCCGCCGCCAGGATCTGCTCCACCGCCTCCTGCACCCCCGGCACGTCCACCAGCGCCACCATCCGCAGCGCCTCCGCCGGCTTCACCACGTACGGCTTCGCCAACGCCTTGCTGCCCTGCTGCGCCGCCACCGTCCACTCGCCGTCGGCGTACGCCAGCGTCACGGTCAGCCCCGCGGGGCCCTTCGGCTTCGCCGCCTTCACCGCCCGGCGGGCCGGCTTCGCCTCCGCCTGCTGCTCCACCTTCGGCTCCTCTCGGCGCGGCGCCGGCACCCGCGGCGTGTCCAACACGAACTCCGGCTCCACCGGTGCTGCCGGCTCCTCCGGCTTCGGCTCCGACGGCGCCTTCCGGCCCGCCCCACGGGGCGCGATCGCCACGTCGGTGGGGGAGAACGGCAGCTCGTCGCGGCCGAACCGCACCACCACGAACTCCTCGGACGCCTCCGGATCGGTCAGCTCCACCACCTGGCCGACCTGGCCGGCGATCTGGCCGGCCGCCGCCGTGAAGACCACCTTCGGCTTGCGGCCCACGGCCAACGCGTCCCGGATGCCCTGCACGTCGTCAGCGGACAACCCTCGGCCAGCGGCATGCATCAGAACCCTCTTCCGTACATTCGTTTGATGCCTGACTTGATACCAGCCGGCTGCGACACTCGCCGCACCGGGGATCGGCCGGGTGGTCAGCGGAAGAGCTCATCCAGCGCGGGAATGCGCTTCCGGTAGCCGTCGAGGAGCACGCGCGCGGTGGACACCGAGTCCACGAGGGGGTGCAGTGCGAAGGCCTCCAGGGCCAGCCGCGCCGATCGCGTCCGCGCGGCCTGGATCGTGAGCTGCTCGACCGCCTTGACCTGCTGCACGAGCCCGAGCTGGTGACCGGCCAGCGGGCGCGCCGCCAGCGGTTGAGGGCCGCCGGCGTCCACCATGCACGGCACCTCGACGACCGCCTCCGCAGGCAGCCCGGGGACGGCGCCACCGTTGCGGACGTTGAGGATCATGGTGCTGCGTTCGTTGCGGGCGACGGCTGCCATGATGGCCAGCGCGACGCCCTCGTAGCCCCCACCCTCGACGTCGGCCGCATCGCGCGCCTCATCGTCGGAGTGCCGGCTCTCCCGCATGTACGTCGCGTCGCGCTCCCGGCGCACGCGCTGCCACTCCTGGTACGCGGACTGCGGGCTGGCCACGACGGCGTCGTAGAAGCGGTGCTGCTGGTCGAGCAGGAACTCGCCGCGGGTGGCCGCGCTGCCCTTGATCGACGTCACCGCGTCGCGGGTGAAGTAGTAGTAGTACAGGTACTCGTTCGGGATCGCGCCGAGGGACTGGATCCACTCGGAGCCGAAGAGCCGGCCTTCCTCGATGCACCTCAGCAGGGCGTCGTCGGCGATGAGTTCGGGCAGGACCTCGGCGCCGTCGTGGCGCAACCCACGAAGCCAGCCGAGGTGGTTCAGGCCGATGTAGTCCGGCGAGGTCCGCTGCGGGTCGTGCCCCAGGGCGCGCGCAGCCCGACGGCTCAGCCCGATGGGGGAGTCGCAGATGCCCACGACCCGGTCTCCCAGCACCTGCTGCATGGCCTCGGTGACCATGCCGGCCGGGTTGGTGAAGTTGATGACCCATGCTCGCGGGCTGACCGCCGCCACCCGCTCGGCGACCTGCACCGCCACCGGTACGGTGCGCAGCCCGTACGCCACGCCGCCCGGCCCCGTTGTCTCCTGCCCGAGCAGTCCCAGGTCCAGCGCCACCCGCTCGTCGGCGGTGCGCCCGGCGAGGCCGCCGACGCGGATGGCGGAGAACACGAAATCGGCGCCGCTCAGCGCCTGGTCGAGGTCGGTGGTGGTGGTGACCCGCGGGGCGCCCGGATGGCCGGCAGCCATCTGGTTCAGCACGAGCCCGATCGCGGCAAGCCGGTCCTGCGCGACGTCATGCAGACACACCGACTCGATCCGCGGGTCGGCGGTGTCCCGCAACAGGGCCCCGTAGACCAGTGGCACCCGGAAACCGCCGCCGCCGAGAATCGCCAGCTTCATGCGACCACAACCTCCACTCCGGACCGGGCGCACAGCTCCAACGTGTCGGCGTCGGCGCCCGCGTTGGTGACAACGGCGTTCAGGTCGCCGACCCCGCACACCCGCAGCGTTCCCGTGCCCGGAAACTTGTGACGGTCGGCCAGCAGGACGGCGCGGCCGGACGCGGCGACCAGGCCACGCTTCACCGGAACCTCCACCAGGGTCGTGTCGAGGACCGCGCCGTCGGAGCGGACTCCGCTCGCCCCGACGAAGGCGACGTCGGCGTGCAGCTGTCGGAGCGTGTCCTCGGTGATGACACCGACCAGGGAGTGGTACGCGCGGCGCACGAGGCCACCGAGAAGGACGAGCTCGACGGCGTCGTCATCCCGCAGGACGTCCAGCACCGCGAGGCTGGCGGTGACCACGGTGATCCGCCGCCCGCGCAGCTCCTGGGCCAGCAGCTGGGTGGTCGTTCCGATGTCGAGCAGGACCATGTCCCTGTCCCGGACCATGGCCGCGGCGGCCCGGGCAATCGCCCGCTTGTCAACCGAGTCGACTGCGGCGACCAGGGCGAACGGCCGTTCGACGTCGGCGTCCTCGGCGCCGAGGGACGGAAGGTGCGCGCCTCCGTGGACTCGAGTGAGCTTGCCCTCGGACTCCAGTCGCTGCAGGTCGCGACGGACGGTCGCCGCACTGACGCCCAGCGACGCGGCGAGCTCCTCGACCGAGATGGCGCCGTTGACCCGTAGCCGCCGCACGATCTCAAGCTGGCGTTGATGACGCACGCCGAGAACGTTACCAGTCAATGAGGAGCAATACCGCGCACGGGATGCGCGAAGCTGCGCGGGATTGCTTGTGATTGGTCCGGTCGGCTGGCAGTATGTGGCCCGTTGGTGAATTCTTTCCCGAAGGGCGCCCGCCGTGACGGATGTCGTCTACGACCCGCTCGCCGCTGCGCGGACCGCGGATGGCCCGGACTTCGACGTGTTCCTGAGTGGCACGGTCTTTCTCGACATCATCTTCACCGGGCTGAAGTCGATGCCGTCGGCCGGGACGGAGGTCTGGGCCGGCGGCATGGGCTCCTGCCCGGGCGGCATCGCCAACCTCGCCGTCGCGTCCAGCCGGCTGGGTCTGCGCACGTCGCTGGCGGCGGCCTTCGGCGACGACGACTACGCCGACTTCTGCTGGCGCACCCTCGCCGAGCAGGAAGGCGTCGATCTCAGTCGTTCGCGTCGCTTCGATGCCTGGCACTCCCCGGTCACCATCTCCATGGCCGTCGATCGTGACCGCAGCATGGTCACCCACGGCCACCCGGCGCCGATATCGGGCAACGAGATGATCGGGGTGCCACCGCGATCGCGGGCGGTCATCGTCGACCTCGGCCACGACGTGGCCTGCGGGGCGGACGAGCCCACCTGGGTCGAGGTCGCCCGCACCCAGGGCGCGCTCGTCTTCGGCGACGTCGGCTGGGACCCCACCGGCGAGTGGTCGCCCCGGCTCCTGGACCAGCTCGCCGGATGTGACGCCTTCCTCCCCAACGCCACCGAGGCGATGGCCTACACCCGCACCGATTCCCCCAACGATGCGCTGTACGCCCTGGCGGACCTGGTTCCCCTGGCGGTGGTGACCAACGGCGCGCAGGGTGCGCTGGCGATCGACGGGGCGACGGGCGAGGAGGCGCACATGCCGGCGTTGCGGGTGCCGGCCCTCGACCCGACCGGAGCCGGCGACGTCTTCGTCGCCGGACTGGTCGTCGGCACGCTCGTCGGGTGGTCGCTGCGCAACCGGTTGGCCTTCGCCATCCTGTGCTCCGGTCTGGCCGTGCAGCAGTTCGGCGGATCCCTTGCCGCGCCGGGCTGGGGCGACATCGCCGACTGGTGGCACGCGCTGCGCGACAGCACCGGCGGCGGCTCCTACCTGGCCTCGTTGCGCCGGCGCTACGAGTTCCTTGAAGAGATCGTTCCCACGGTGCCGCTCGGTGGCGTCCACCGCGCCGCAGCTACCATCGCGCGGCACGCGGACGTGGATCGCCAGGTCATGCCCCGGCCGCTCCCGGATGCTGCGCAGGGCGTCCAGCCACCCCCACCAAGGAGCAGGAGATGAAGCCGTTGAGGTCAAGGACTCTGATCACGGTCGGTGCGATCGGTGTCCTCGCGGTCACCGCATGCGCCCCCGGATCCTCGAGCACGCCGCCGCCGACGAAGCCCAACGCCGCGGTGACCACCGACGCGGCCAAGTTGGGCGACGTCACCCTGATCGTCTGGGACCAGGAGGTCCGGGGTGGACAGGCGGCGCAGATGGAGCAACTCAACAAGGACTTCCAAGCCAAGTACCCCAACATCAAGATCCAACGGGTGTCCCGCTCCTTCGACGACCTGAAGACGACCCTGCGGCTGGCGCTCAGCGGCAACGAGGCCCCCGACGTCGTGGAGGCCAACAACGGCCGCTCGGACATGGGCGAGTTCGTCAAGGCCGGGCAGTTACTGCCGCTCGACCCGTACTCCGCCGCGTACGGCTGGGACCGCCGATACCCCGAGTCGGTGCGCCAATACTCCTCGTACAGCCCGGACGGCAAGACCTTCGGGGAGGGCAACCTGTACGGGCTGCCCCAGGTGGGCGAGGTGGTCGGCATCTTCTACAACACCAAGAAGCTCGCCGCGCTCGGCCTCCAGCCACCCAAGAGCTGGGCGGACCTCGAGAGCGCGATGGCGACCGCCAAGGCCAAGGGCGAGGTCCCGATGATGCTCGGCAACCTGGACAAGTGGCCGGCCATCCACGTGTTCGGCACGATCCAGGGCCGCACCACCGCGCCGGCGGACATCAAGACGCTGGCGTTCGGCCGCAAGGGCGCGTCGTGGAAGACCGCCGAGAATCTCAAGGCGGCCCAGCAGCTGGTCGACTGGGTCGACAAGGGCTACTTCGAGCCCGGCTTCAACGGCATGGGCTACGACCCCGCCTGGCAGGGGTTCAGCAAGGGCAAGGGCGTCTTCCTCATCGGCGGGACGTGGCTGCAGGCGGACCTCGCCAAGGCCATGGGTTCGGACGTCGCCTTCATGCTCCCACCGCCGGCGAACGCCGGTGACAAGCCGGTGGCCACCGGCGGCACCGGGCTGCCGTTCGCCATCACCGCCAAGAGCAAGCACCCCGACGCCGCCGCCGCGTACATCAACTTCATCACCAGCGAGCAGGCGATGAAGGTGCTCACCGACACCGACAACCTCCCCGTCGCGGACACCTCGAGCCAGGCGGTCGGCGACGGGCTGCAGAAGGACGTCTTCACCGGATTCGGAGACATCGTCAAGGCCGACGGGCTCGTGCCGTACCTGGACTACGCGACGCCGACGATGTACGACAGCATCACCGCCTCGCTGCAGGATCTGCTGGCCAAGAAGAAGACGCCGGAGCAGTTCCTGGACTCGTTGCAGAAGGACTACGGCGACTTCTCCGTGTCCAACGGTTGACAAGTGACCGCGACGACGACGGGGGCGGTCCGCGAGCACAGCCTCGCCGGACCGCCCCGCCGACCCCGGCGGCCCCACGGGACCGGATATCTGTACGTCCTGCCCGCCTTCCTCGTGTACGCGGCGTTCCTGCTGTACCCGCTCGGGCGATCGGTCCAGATCTCGTTCTACGACTGGGACGGGCTGACTCTCGGGCGATGGGTCGGCCTGGGCAACTACGCCGACGTGCTGAGCAACGGCGACCTGCGGGACTCCTTCGCGCACGCCCTGGTGCTCATGGTGTTCTACGCGATCGTGCCGTTGTGCGTCGGCCTTGTCCTGGCCTCGACGCTGAACCGCGCGAAGGTCCGCGGGCTGTCGTTCTTCCGTACCGTGGTGTTCCTGCCGCAGGTCATCGCCATGGTGGTCGTGGCCGTGGCCTGGCGGCGCATCTACGCTCCTGACGGGCCGCTGAACTCGCTGCTGCAGGCGGTCGGTCTCGGCTCGCTCGCCCGCGCCTGGCTGGGCGACTACGACGCGGCCCTGCCGGCCGTCGGCTTCATCGGCACCTGGTTCGAGACGGGTCTGGTCACCGTGCTGCTGCTGGCGGGCATGAGCCGTATCTCCCCGGAGCTGTACGAAGCGGTGCGCCTGGACGGCGGCGGTCCCGTCCGGGAGTTCTTCGCCGTCACCCTGCCGTCGGTCCGTGGTGAGATCGCGGTGGCCCTGACCCTCACGGTGATCGCCGCGCTGCGGACGTTCGACCTGGTGTACGTGACCACCCGGGGCGGCCCGGGCACGTCCACGTCGGTGCCGTCGTACGAGGTGTACCACCGCGCGTTCGAGCTGGGGAAGGTCGGCTCGGCGGCTGCCATCGGGGTCTGCCTGACCGTCATCATCTTCATGATCTCGTTCGCGATCACCCGCATCGGCGACAGGGACTCGACGTCATGATTTCCCGTGCGGAACGCCTTGCGAACTACGCCATCCTGGTGCTGTTCGCCGCCTTCGCGCTCGCCCCGATCGGGACGGTCCTGGCCGCCGCCCTGGGCCCGGACGACGCTCCCGGCAGCAACTCCGGCAGCGCCGCCAGTATCGCCGGGTTGCATGTCGGCAACTTCGCCACGGCCTGGCAGGTCGGGCACTTCGGCACCTACCTGCGCACGAGCCTGCTGGTTTCGGTGTTCGTCGTCGCGGTCAGCGTGGTCCTGTCCATCCTCAGTGGATATGCGTTGGGAACGATGCGGTTCCGCGGGTCGACGGTCCTGTTCTACGCGTTCCTCCTCGGCATCATGATGCCCAGCGAGGCCATCGTCGTGCCGTTGTACTTCGACCTGCGGACGCTGGGCCTCACCGACTCGTTCTGGGCGTTGGCCCTGCCCCAGGTGGCCCAGTCGGTCGCGTTCGGCACGTTCTGGATGCGGGCGTACTTCCGCAGCAGCAGTCGCACGTTGGTCGAGGCGGCGCGCCTGGACGGAGCCTCCACCCGCACCATCCTGTGGCGCGTGCTGGTGCCGATCGCCTGGCCCGCCGTCGTCACCCTGATCGTTCTGACGTTCATGTGGACCTGGAACGAGTTCCTCATCCCGCTCGTGATGGTGACCAGCGAGTCGCTGCGCACCGCACCGCTCGGGCTGGCGTTCTTCCAGGGGCAGTACACCCAGGGGTTCACGCTGCTGGCAGCCGGCGCCGTGATCGTCGCGACGCCGGTCGGCCTGCTCTACCTCTTCCTGCAGCGCAAATTCATCGCGGGCATGCTCGAGGGCGCTGTCAGGGAGTAACAAGGGCCCGCATCCAGTCACAAGGAGGCAGCTCATGAAGATGTCGCGCAGAATCTCTGCGCTGGTGGCGGCCGCTGTTGTCAACGCGCTCTGCGTGGTCGCGGCAGGTCAGTCCGCGTGGGCCGCCGAGCCCCCGCAGACATACCACGCCGACACCTCAGTCAAGATCAACGTCATGGGCGAGTGGGCCCACCCCGACGACGACACGAGCATCATCGGGCCGTGCGGCGTCTGGCACCAGCGCTACGGCATCAAGTGCGGGATCATCATGGTCACGCGCGGCGAGGGCGGCGGAAACGCCGTCGGCCAGGAGCTCGGCCCCGACCTCGGGCTGCGACGCGAGAACGAGGACCGGGTGGCGCACTACCGCTCCGGCACGGTCGACATCTTCAACCTCGACCGGGTGGACTTCTTCTACAACCAGAGCGCCCCGTTGACCCAGGACTTCTGGGGCCACGAGGAGACGCTGCGCCGGATCACCCGGATCATCCGGACGACCCAGCCCGACGTGTACGTCGGCTTCACCCCCACCCTCGGCGCCGGACACGGCAACCACCAACAGGCGGGGCGCTTCATCTGGGAAGGCGTCCTCGCCGCGGCCGACCCGCACATGTTCCCCGAACAGCTCACCGGCCCGAACGCGGTGAGCACCTGGAAGGTCAAGAAGGTCTTCTCCGGCGGCAGCACGGCAGGCGCCGGCGGCACGACCACCGCCGCCAACTGCACCACCGGCTTCGTCCCGACCCCCGGCACCAACCTCGACACCGTCGCCGGCGTGTGGACCGGCTACGACTCGCCGTACCTGTGGCCCGCCGGCAACCTCCAGGGCAAGCCCGCCGGCACCCCGAAGATCTGGCAACAGGTCGCCGACGAAGGACGAGCCGCCTACCCGACCCAGAGCCGGGTGATGTACCAGGGCAGTTCCAACCCCGCGTGCCCCCGCTTCGGCATGACCGAGTCGTTCGTGCCCTTCCAACCGAACCTTCGTGCTGACGGGTCGCCCAACCCGCTGGCCGGCAGGGACGATGCCCTTCTCCTCGGCGCGACCCGGCCAGACCCCGGCGGTCTGCCGCTGGGCACACTGGAATACCTGACCTTCTCGCGCTTCTACAACGTGGCCTCGACGCCGTTCCAGGCGACCCTTCACCTGAGGTCACCCGAGGGCAAGATGCCCGGCGGGCAGGTAGCCCTGACCGTGCCGGACGGCTGGACGGTGGACGGTCCCAAGACCGTCGGGACCATCTCGGACAAGACCGAGACCACAGTGACCTTCACCGTCACACCCGCCGCCGGTGCCGCGGTCAACCAGAACCACAAGATCTCGGCGCTGTTCTCCAGCGGCACCCGGACGGGATACACCGACAATGTCGTGCGCATCGTCACCCCGGTGGAGGGGCGTTTCGAGCGGTGGGGCAACTGGGCCGAGTACGACCGGTGGCTGGGCGGAACCGCCCCCCAGGCCGCACGGCTCGGCCGGTCCGGCGCCGTCCAACGGATCGGAGTCGGCGGAACCGAGCAGGTGCCGGTGGTCGTACACAACTGGTCGACCACGCCGCAGAGCGGACGTGTCTCCCTGGCGCTGCCCGCCAACCTGACCGCCGACGCGACGTCGAAGGACTACGGTCCCCTCGCCCCGGGCGCCGAGACGACCGTGACGTTCACGCTCACCAACACCGACACCTCGCTGCCGGCCAACCAGCAGGCGTCCGTCCCCATCACGACCACGTACGACTCACCGGCCGGCACCGGAAGCGAAACGCTGGCCCTGAGCATCGTGCCGGCAACCACCATCCCGGCGGTCACGGCAGCACCCGTCGTGGACGGCGTCGCCACCGGCGAGGAGTACCCCGGGCCACGGCTGGACATCGGCCGGATCTGGCAGGGCGCCTCGGGTTGCACCGGCACCGCCGACTGCGGTGTCTCAGGCACCTCGGATCCCGACAGCAGCTACGCCAAGGTGAGCCGCTCGGATGACGCGTTGTACTTCTTCATCCACGTCCGCGACGACTACCAGTCGTACGCCGTGACACCCGCCGAGTGCGTCGGCCACTGGCAGGCGGACTCCGTCGAGATCCTTCTCGACCCCCGCGGCACCGCCTCCCAGAACCTGAAGGACACCGCCAACACGTTCAAGCTGGGCGTGTTCCCGTTCACCAACGACCCGCAGAACAGCAACGGCAACGGCGCCAACGGCCCCTGCTGGTCGCGCGATGCCGACAACCACCAGGGCTACTCCACCGGCCCGCTGGCCGGCACGGTCAGCGACGCCCCCAACGCACCCGGCGTCCAGGTGGCCTCCACCGCCCGCTGGGTCGGCTCGAACAGCACCACCGTCGACCACGCCTACCACGGTGGCGGGTACGACCTGGAGGTGAAGATTCCCCTGGCGGACCTTCCCGCCGCCGTCGACCCGGCCCACCTCGGGCTCAACATCACCCCGTACGACAACGACAACACCGCCGCGGCCGGCACGACCACCCTTCGCCACATCGACATGAGCACCCGGCTCGGCTGGTCGGCGTTCGGCAGCGTCCAGTCCGACCCGTACCGCTGGGGACAGGCGACCCTGCCGGGCTACACCCCACCGGCCGGACGACCGGTGACGGCGCCCCCGCCGAACGTGTCCAACCCCAACCTCAACGGCGCCAGCTCACCGCAGACCATCTGGCAGTCGGCCCGCAACGGGGTTCCGATCTCCGGGCGGGTGCCGGCCCCCGCCCAGAACCGGATCAGGATCAGCAGTCCCGCACTGACATCGACCTCAGCGACGTTCGACATCAACGCGAGCGGGCCCGGGACGGCACGGGTCTTCCTCTGGACCGGGGACGCCGGCGCGATCCCGGTCTACCAGACCAGCTGCTCCCTTGCGGCCGACCCGCCGCCGGACTACGGCCTGACCCCCTGCGCCGTGGCCGACGGAGGCATCCCGCCATGGTCACCGGACATGAGCGGCCATGTGGTCAGGCAGGTCACCGTCGACGTCAACGCCGGGCTCCACCGGGTCAGCATCCCGCTGACCCCCGGGGCGCCCTCGCCCGAGCGGGCGCTCGTCTCCTTCGAGACGCCGCACGACGAGGTCCAAGCCTTCGACGTCCCGCTGGCCCGATGACCCGGGCGGTCGGGACAGGCTGACCGGAAGGCGGCGGGGCGGCCCTGTGCACACAGGACCGTCCCGCCGCCCACGGTTGCGGAGCTCGGCCGGGTCAGCCGCAGCGTCACCCGGTAGCCTGACGCGGACCGGGGGAGAGGACGCACGACCCATGACCCACGTAACGATCATCACCGGGGGTAGCCGCGGCATCGGCGCCGCCACCGCCCGCCGCCTCGCCGCCACCGGCCACGACATCGTCATCGGCTACCGCCGTGACCACGACGCCGCCAAAGCGGTCCTCGCCGACGTGCACGCCGCCGGCCGTAACGGCATCGTCGTCCCCGCCGACACCTGCGACCCTGACCAGGTCGAGCGCCTCTTCGACGCCGCCGCCGACCTCGGCCCACTCGCCGGCCTGGTCAACAACGCCGGCATCACCAGCCCGATCGGCCCCTTCACCGACCTGCGGTTCGACGACCTGCGCCAGGTCGTCGACGTCAACCTCATCGGGTACGTCCTCTGCGCCCAGCAGGCGGCCCGCCGGATGACCCGCGGCGGCGCCATCGTCAACGTCTCCTCGGCCGCCGCCACCCTCGGCAGCCCCGGCGAATACATCCACTACGCCGCCGTCAAGGCCGCCACCGACACCCTCACCGTCGGCCTGGCCAAGGAACTCGCCCCGCGCGGCATCCGGGTCAACGCCGTCGCCCCCGGCATCATCCGCACCGACATCCACGCCCTGTCCGGCATGCCCGACCGTCCCGACACCGCGGCCGGACGCGTCCCGCTCGGCCGCGCCGGCGAGCCCGACGAGGTCGCCGGCGCCATCGCCTTCCTCCTCGGCCCCGACGCCTCCTACACCACCGGCGCCGTCCTGCGCACCGCCGGCGGCCTCTGACTCGGGCATCACTCGACGGCGAACCCGGCCTCCTGCCGGATGGCCGAGCGGGCCGGCCTCACCCCCGAGGGCACGAATGCGCCGACGGGACTGTCGATCGACAGCCCCGTCGGCGCATTGCCGGGTCCGACCGCTGCGCAGCAGCCCGGGTCAGGGCTTGACCGCGAGCACGGGACGGTCGGCCTCGAGCAGGATGCTCTGTGCGGCACTGCCGAGGAACAGCTTGCCGACCGGCGAGCGCCGGCGTACGCCGATCACGATCACCGAGGCGTCCACCTCGTCGGCGACCCGGACCACCTCCTCGGCGATCTCGCCGGCGTGCGCGTCCTGCCGGACCTCGATCTCCACACCGGCCGCCGCCGCCTGCTGCACCAGGGTCTCGACCTGTGCCTCGCTGGCGACGGCCGTGCTGACTGGTGCGCCCGCGCGTGGCGTGTTGAGGACCACCAGCCGTTCCTTGCGGCGGCCGGCCTCCTCGACGGCCGCCGTGAAGGCCGCGTCTCCCTCTGCCGTGGGAATGTAGGCAACAAGAACGGTCACACGAGCTCCTTGGTGTTGTCGCGAGGTGCGGTGACGGGCTCGGACGCGGCCCGCCGGCGGGCGAAGGCGGCCCGGATCGGCGGAAGCAGGGCCACGAGCAGGAACACCCCGAACAGGGTCCCGGAGATCGGCCGGGTGAGGAAGCCGGTCGCGTCGCCGTTGAAGATCAGCAGCGAGCGGCGCAGCGAGTCCTCCAGCAGCGACCCGAGCACGAAGGCCAGCACCAGCGGGCCGGGGTCGAAGCCCAGCTTCTTCATCAGGTAGCCGAGGGCGCCGAAGACGATCACCAGACCGATGTCGAAGACGCTGTTTCGCACCGTGTAGACGCCGACCAGCGTGATCAGCACTGTGACGGTGGCGAGGATCGCGGCCCGCACCTTGAGGATCTTCACGAACAGGCCGACCAGCGGGATGCTCATGATCAGCAGCAGGATGTTGCCGACGTACATCGAGTTGACCACGCCCCAGAACAGGTCGGGGTCCTGCTCGACCAGCTGCGGGCCGGGCGTCACGCCCTGGATCAGCAGCGCGCCGAAGATCACCGCCATTGTCGCGTTGGCCGGGATGCCGAGGGTCAGCAGCGGGATGAACGACGAGGTGGCGGCGGCGTTGTTCGCCGTCTCCGGCGCGGCCACGCCTTCGACGGCGCCCTTGCCGAACCGCTCGGGGTGCTTGGCGCGGCGCTTCTCCAGCGCGTACGCGGCCAGCGAGGAGAGGGTGGCGCCGCCGCCGGGCAGGATGCCCAGAAGGAAGCCCACCAGGGAGCCGCGGCCGATGGCACCGGAGGACTGGCGCAGGTCGGCCCGCGACGGCCACACGTTCGCCACGGCGACCGGGGCCTGCGCGGCCCGGTGGCGTTCCTCGAGGTTGTAGAGGATCTCGCCGAGGCCGAAGAGTCCCATGGCGATCGGGACGAAGTCCAGGCCGTCGGCCAGCGACAGGTTGTCGAAGGTGAACCGCTCGGCACCCGTGAAGCCGTCCTGGCCGACGGTGGCGAGCAGCAGGCCGACGCATGCGGCGATGACCGCCTTGAGGCGTGCGCCGCTGCTGATCGTGGCGACCAGCAGAATGCCGAGCAGGGCCAGGGCGGTGTACTCGGGCGGGCCGAAGTCCAGGGCGAAGCCCGCCACCAGGGGGGCGACGAGCGTCAGGGCGATGATCGAGACGGTGCCGCCGATGAAGGAGCCGATGGCGGCGATGCCGAGTGCGGTGCCGGCCCGGCCCTGACGGGCCATCGCGTGGCCGTCGAAGACGGTCACCACCGACGAGGCCTCGCCGGGCAGCCGCAGGAGCACCGAGGTGATGGTGCCGCCGTACTGGGCGCCATAGAAAATGCCGGCGAGCATGATCACCGCGGTCACCGGCTCGATGCCGAAGGTGACCGGCAGCAGGATCGCGATGGTCGCCGCGGGGCCGAGGCCGGGCAGGACGCCGATCAGCATGCCGATGACGACGCCGATCAGGCAGTAGAGCAGGTTGGTGGGCTCCAGTACGACGCCGAAGCCGTGGAGCACCGGGGCGAAATCCACGGACCCTCCTAGAACAGGTGCGGGATGGGGACCGAGAGGGCCGCCACGAACAGGAGATAGAAGGCGACCACCACGCCCAGGCTCGTGAGGATCGAGGTGCGCCAGCCTTCCCGGCCCAGGACCCGCAGCCAGACGAAGGCGAGTAGGACGGCCGGGATCTCGAAGCCGATCACGCTGATGACCGCGACGAACACGACCATGGTGGCCAGGCCGCCGAGGACCAGCAGGCTGGCGCGGGAGAACCGTTCTGCGTCGGTGGTCCGTCGGGCCGTGGCGAGCAGGCCCAGGCCCAGCAGGATGAGCGCGCCGCTGATCAGCAGCGGCCAGGTGCCGGCCTCGGGGCTGCGGGCGGTCCCGAGGCCGAGTCGGCTGGAGCCGACGAGCGCGGCGATGCCGAGCGCCACGACCGCCGCGGCGGTCAGGGTGTTGCTCAGCGTCCCTGCCGTGGGCGGGCGCCCCTCGTGCTCGGCTTCCTCGACGCGGTGGATGGCCTCCTCGAGGCTGAGCTCCTCGTCGGCGGGATCAATGCCCGGGGGGGTGGCCCCGGCGGCGGTGTCGCCGCCGGGGCTACCCGGTGTGTCGTGGTGGACCGAGCTCACTTCGAGTCACCGAGCTGAATGTTGTACTTCTGCACGACGGCGCGGTACTTGTCCAGGTTCGCGGTCCACTGCTTGCGCAGCTCCTCGCCGTCCACCTCGTTGGGGGTGAGCAGGTTGCTCTCGTTGAACTTCTTGTAGGCATCGGCCTGGAACGCCTTCTGGAACGAGGCGCGCAGGGCGTCGATGACCTCCTTCGGCGTGCCCTTCGGGGCGAAGATCGCCCGCGACTGCTGCACGGGCACGTCGTGGCCCGCCTCCACCGCCGTGGGGGTGTCGGGCAGGTACGTCGGCCGCTTCTCGGCGAAGGTCACGATCGGGGTGAGCTTGCCGGCCTTGACCTGCTCGATGGCCTCGCCCAGCTGGACCGAGCCGACGTCCACCTGGCCGCCGAGCACGGCGGTGAGGGTGGGCGACCCGCCCTTGAAGGGAACGGCCTTGGCCGGGATGTTCGCCTGCCGGAACAGCAGCTCCTGCGACAGCTGGCTGCCGGTGCCGACGCCGGTGGTCCCGAAGGTGATCGGGCGCCCGGCCTTGGCCAGGTCGTCGACGGTCTTGAAGCCGGACTTGGCGGCCGTGACCAGCACGTAGTCGTCCTGGCTGATGCCGGTGACGATGTCGTAGTCGGCCATGTCGGGTGCCTGGCCGGCGGCGACGGCCAGCGGCGTGATGTAGGCGAGGCTGCCGTTGTAGACCATCAGGGTGTGCCCGTCGGCCTTCTTGCCGGCCAGCTCCTTGGCGGCCAGGCCGCCGTTGGCGCCGGGCTTGTTCTCGACGGTCACCGGGACACCGAGGTCGCCGGAGACCTTGTCGGCGAGCGCCCGCGCGATGAGGTCGGTGCTGCCGCCCGGGTCCTGGCCGACGAGGATCGTGATCGGAGCCTTGCCGGGGAACTTGTCGCCGGCGTCGGACTTGCCGCCGACGTTGCCGCCGCAGGCGGCGAGCGAAAGCGCCAGGGCGATGCCGGCGCCGGCCGTCGCCCACCGGCGCATGCGGTGGTGGAAGGTCATGTCGTTCTCCTCAGGGAAAGGCAATAGTTTCGGCCGAGGACGGGGAAGCAGATTCCGGCCGGTTGTGCTGTGAGTGGGGTCACGGACCCTGACGACGCAGCGTAGGAAGCTCTCCTCATGCCTGTCCAAATCCAATCCAGCATTGATTGATACCTTCCAGGCATGACGTTCACCCTGGAGCAGCTTCGTGGCTTCGTGGCGGTCGCCGACGAGTTGCACTTCGGCCGCGCCGCGGCGCGGCTGCAGATGACCCAGCCGCCCTTGAGTCGGCAGATCCAGAAGCTGGAACGCGCGATCGGCGCGCAACTGCTCGAGCGGGACAACCGGCGGGTCACCCTCACCGCCGCCGGTGAGGTGTTCCTCGGCGAGGCCCGCCGGCTGCTCACGCACGCCGACTCCGCGCCGGAACTCGCCCGCCGGGTGTCGTCCGGGGCCGCCGGGGTGATGCGCATCGGCTTCACCGCCGCCTCCGCGTACGGGGTGCTCGGCACGTTGCTGAACGATCTGGCCCGGGCGCTGCCCGAGGTCGACGTCGAACTGGCCGAGATGGTGACCCGCGAGCAGGTCGCCGGCCTGCTCAACGAGGAGGTCGACCTGGGCCTGGCCCGCCCGCCCTTCGACGAACAGACGTTCGGCTCCCGGCTGCTGCACCGGGAGGCACTGCTGGTCGCCACCCCGCCGGGCCACCGGCTGCTGGCGCTGGGCCGGCCCGCGGTGGCCGCGGACCTGGCGGCCGAGCCGGTCATCATGCACTCGCCGGTCAAGGCCAAGTACTTCTACGACCTGGTCGCCGGCGTGGTCCCGATCGCCGCCGAGCACGCCGTGCACACGGTCAGCCAGGTGCTGACCATGCTCTGGCTGGTGGCGGCCGGGCGGGGCGTGGCGTTCGTGCCCGAGTCGGCCGCCCGGCTGCCGATCGAGGGCGTGGGGTTCGTCCGCCTGGAGACGCCCGTGCCCCAGCCGGTGGAGCTGCATCTGCTCTGGGCGAGGAACTCGAAGAACCCGGCACTGTGGCGGGCGCTCGCGGCGCTGGAGCAGCCCGCCGCCGACGACTGATACCCGGTGAGCATCGTTTGATGCGGAAGTGCTCTTTGACATGCATCGTTGGTGCTTCCTACGGTGGCAGCCGACCACCCGCCCGCGCCGCTGGACGAGCCACGCGCGGGCCCTCGGACCCAAGGACACGATCTCCGTGACGCTGCTGCCCCCGGACGTTCTCGCTGACCGGCTGAAGTCTGGCCTGCTCTCCTTCCCCGTCACCCACTTCGACGCCGAACTGCAGTTCGACGAGACCCGCTACCGGGAGCACCTGAGCTGGCAGGCCAGCTTCGACGTCGCCGGGCTCTTCGCCGCCGGCGGCACCGGCGAGGGCTTCTCCCTGACGTCGGCCGAGATGGACCGCGTGGTCCGCGCCGCCGTCGACGAGGTGGGCGGCAAGGTGCCGGTCCTCGCGCCGGCCACCGGCGGCACCGCCGTCTCCATCGCCCAGGCGCAGGCCGCGCAGGCCGCCGGCGCCTCCGGTGTCCTGCTGTTCCCGCCGTACCTCACCGAGGCCGGGCAGCGGGGGCTCATCGAGCACGTCAGCGCCGTCTGCCGCGCCGTCGACCTCGGCGTCATCGTCTACAGCCGGGCCAACGCCGTGCTCACCGACGTCGCCGTGGCCGAACTCGCCGACCGCAACCCCAACCTGATCGGCCTCAAGGACGGCGTCGGCGACATCGAGCAGATGACCCGCACCTACGCCCGCGTCGGCGACCGGCTCATGTACATCGGCGGGCTGCCCACCGCCGAGACGTTCGCGCTGCCGCTGCTGCAGCTGGGGGTGAGCACCTACTCCTCGGCGCTGTACAACTTCCTGCCCGAGTTCGCGCTGCGCTTCTACCAGGCCGTGCGCGCCCAGGACCGGCCCGCCGTCTACCAGATGCTCAACGACTTCGTGATCCCCTACACGAACATCCGGGACCGGGCCAAGGGCTACGCGGTCTCGATCGTCAAGGCCGGCCTGACCGCGGTCGGACGCGACGGCGGCCGGGTCCGGCCCCCGCTGTCGGACCTCACCGCCTCCGAGCTGGCCGAACTGGCCACCCTGGTAGAGAAGATCTCCTGAACCCCCCGACCCCCGAGAGGACGGCGATGACCGGCCGCAGCCCCACCGTGGCCCGTGTCGAGGCGGTACCCGTCGCAGGACACGACAGCATGCTGCTCAACCTCAGCGGCGCGCACGGCCCCTTCTTCACCCGCAACATCGTCATCGTCACCGACAGTGACGGCCGGGTCGGTGTGGGGGAGGTGCCCGGCGGCGAGGCGATCCGCCGCACCATCTCCGACGCCGCCGCGCTGCTCGTCGGGCAGCCCGTCGCCCGGTTCGGCCGGCTGCTGCGCACCGTGGCCGACACCTACGCCCACCGCGACGCCGGCGGCCGGGGACTGCAGACGTTCGACCTGCGCACCACCGTCCACGCGGTGACCGCCCTGGAGTCGGCGCTGCTCGACCTGCTCGGCCAACACCTCGGCGTACCGGTGGCGGAGCTCCTCGGCGACGGCCAGCAACGCGACACCGTCCCGATGCTCGGCTACCTCTTCTACCTCGGCGACCGCCGCGCCACCGACCTGCCGTACCTCGCCGAAACCGACCCGGCCGACGAGTGGGAGCGGCTGCGCCGCGAACCGGCGCTGACCCCCGACGCGATCGTGGCCCTGGCCGAGGCGGCGCAGGCCCGCTACGGGTTCTCCGACTTCAAACTCAAGGGCGGCGTACTGGCGGGGGAGCAGGAGGTCGCCGCGGTGCGCGCCCTCGCCGAACGGTTCCCCGACGCCCGGATCACCCTCGACCCCAACGGCGGCTGGCTGCTGGCCGAGGCCGTCGAACTCTGCCGCGACCTGCACGGGGTGCTCGCCTACGCCGAGGACCCGGTCGGCGCCGAGGGCGGCTTCTCCGGCCGCGAGGTGATGGCCGAGTTCCGCCGCGCCACCGGCCTGCCCACGGCGACCAACATGATCGCCACCGACTGGCGGCAACTGGCCCACGCGGTCGGCTCCCACGCGGTCGACATCCCCCTCGCCGACCCGCACTTCTGGACCATGCGCGGCTCGGTGCGCGTCGCCCAGCTCTGCGACGACTTCGGCCTCACCTGGGGATCGCACTCCAACAACCACTTCGACATCTCCCTGGCGATGTTCACCCACGTCGGCGCGGCCGCACCCGGACAGATCACCGCCCTGGACACGCACTGGATCTGGCAGGACGGGCAGGCGCTCACCCGCACCCCGCTGCAGATCCGCGACGGGCAGATCGCGGTGCCCACCGCCCCCGGCCTGGGCGTCGAACTCGACCGCGACGCCCTGGCGGCGGCGCACGAGCGCTACCTCGAACACGGCCTCGGCGCCCGCGACGACGCCGTGGCGATGCAGTACCTCGTCCCCGGCTGGACGTTCGACCCGAAGCGTCCCTGCCTGGTCCGCTGACCCGCCGCCCCACCCGAAGGAGAGACATGACCACCGCCCCCGCGATCCTCGACCGCATCGAGTCGGTGACCCTGTCGTCGGTGACGCTTCCCCTGCCCACCGGGATCAGCGACGCGAAGGTCCTCACCGGCCGGCAACGCCCGATGACCGAGGTCGCGTTCCTCTTCGCCGAGATCCGCACCGAGGCCGGGCTGGAAGGCGTCGGCTTCAGCTACTCCAAGCGCGCCGGCGGGCCGGCGCAGTTCGCCCACGCCCGCGAGGTCGCCCCCGACCTGATCGGCGAGGACCCCAGCGACATCGGCCGGCTCTGGACCAAGCTCGTCTGGGCCGGCGCCTCCGTCGGCCGCAGCGGCGCCGCCACCCAGGCCCTCGCCGCGATCGACGTCGCGTTGTGGGACCTCAAGGCCAAACGCGCCGGGCTGCCGCTGGCCAAGCTGCTCGGCGCCCACCGCGACTCCGTCCGCTGCTACAACACCTCCGGCGGCTTCCTGCACGAGCCCATCGAGCAGGTCCTGGACAACGCCACCCGCACCCTCGAGTCCGGCGTCGGCGGCATCAAGATCAAGGTCGGTCAGCCCGACGCCGCCGAGGACCTGCGCCGCGTCCGCGCCGTACGCGAACACCTCGGCGACACCGTCCCGTTCATGGTCGACGCCAACCAGCAGTGGGACCGGCCCACCGCCATGCGGGTCGGCCGGGCGTTGGAGGAGTTCGCCCTGGTGTGGATCGAGGAACCGCTGGACGCCTACGACGCCGAAGGCCACGCCGCGCTCGCCCGGTCCCTGGACACCGCGATCGCCACCGGCGAAATGCTCACCAGCGTCGCCGAGCACAACGAACTCATCCGCGCCGGCGCGGTCGACATCCTCCAGCCCGACGCCCCCCGCATCGGCGGCATCACCCAGTTCCTCAAGCTCGCCGCCCTCGCCGACCACAACAACCTGCAACTGGCGCCGCACTTCGCGATGGAGATCCACGTCCACCTCGCGGCCGCCTACCCGCACGAGCCGTGGGTGGAGCACTTCGACTGGCTGTACCCGCTGTTCAACGAGCGCCTGGAAACCCGCGGCGGACGCATGTACCTCTCCGACCGCCCCGGCCTCGGCGTCACCCTCAGCGAGCAGGCCCGCGCCTGGACCGTCGACCGCGTCCACGTCGACGCGCCCCGCTGAACCACCCCACCCCGACACCGGAGGAACCCCTCATGGCCGCAGTCGTCAGCATCGACCCCCGCACCGGCCACACGGTCGAAGCGGTCGCCCCGGAGACGACCACCGAGCAGGTGCACCACCTCTGCGCGGCCGCCCTCGCCGCGGCGCCCGGCCTGGAGGCCCTCGGCCGCGCCGGGCGGGCCACCCTGCTGCGCACCCTCGCCGACGCGCTGGAGGCCCGGCGGGACGACATCGTCGCCCTCGCCGACCGCGAAACCGCCCTCGGGCCGGCCCGGCTGGGCGGCGAACTCACCCGCACCTGCTACCAGCTGCGCCTGTTCGCCGAAGTCCTGGACGAGGGCAGCTACCTCGAGGCGACCATCGACCACGCCGGCGACACCCCGATGGGTCCCCGCCCCGACCTGCGCCGGATGCTGCTCCCGATCGGCCCGGTCGCCGTGTTCGGCGCCAGCAACTTCCCGCTGGCCTTCTCCGTGCCCGGCGGCGACACCGCCTCCGCGCTCGCCGCCGGCTGCCCGGTCATCGTCAAGGCCCACGGATCCCACCCCGCGACGTCGCGACTGGTCTTCGACATCCTCGCCACGGCCGCGGACAAGGCCGGCGCCCCGGCCGGCACCCTCGGCCTCGTCCACGGCGTCCAGGCCGGCGCCGACCTCGTCGCCCACCCGGCGATCCGGGCCGTCGGCTTCACCGGCTCACTCACCGGCGGACGCGCCCTGCAGCAGATCATCGAACAACGCCCCGACCCGGTGCCCTTCTTCGGCGAACTCAGCAGCCTCAACCCGGTCGTCGTGACACCCCAGGCCGCCGCCGAGCGCGGACCGGCCATCGGCGCCGAACTCGTCGGATCCTTCACCCTCGGCGGCGGCCAGTTCTGCACCAAGCCCGGCCTGGTGTTCGTGCCGGCCGGCCCCGACGGCGACGCGCTCGTCGACGCCATGACCGAGGCGGTCCGCGACAGCGCCGCCCCCGTGCTGCTCAACCAGGGCATCGCCGCCGCGTACGGCCGCATCACCACCGACCTCGCCCACGCCCCCGGCGTGCAGGTGCTCGCCCACGGCCCGCAGCCGGAAGCCGACGGCTTCCGCGCCGCGCCGCTGCTGCTGGCCACCACGGCGGCAGACCTGCCCCCGCAGGTCACCGAGGAATGCTTCGGGCCGGTCGCGGTCGTGGCCCGCTACACCGACACCGCCGACCTGTTCACCGCGCTGCACGCGCTGCCCTCCTCGCTGACCGCCACCGTGCTGCGCGGCCACCGCGAGACCTCCCTGCCGCAGACGATCACCGACCAGCTGCGCCCCCGCGCCGGCCGACTCATCTACGACGCCTACCCCACCGGCGTGGCCGTGTCCTGGGCCCAACACCACGGCGGACCGTGGCCGTCGACCAACTCGCAGCACACCTCCGTCGGCACCACCGCCATCCGCCGCTTCCTGCGCCCGGTCACCTGGCAGTCCGCCCCCACCGACCTGCTCCCACCCGAACTCACCGACGACTACCGCGGCATCCCGCGACGCATCGACGGCACCCTGGAGCTGCCCCGATGAGCACCCCCGCCGCACCGGCCCACCACACCACCACCACCTGACCCGCCGCGAGTGAACAGCGTCGTCGGCGGCTTCGTCGCCCTGGTCGCCGTCATCGCCGTCGGCTGGGCCGTCGGCCGCACCGGCCTGCTCGGCGCCGACGCCGCCGGCGTACTGTCCCGGCTGTCGTACTTCGTGGCGACGCCGGCGCTGCTGCTGCTCACCCTCGCCGACGCCGACCCGGCGGTGCTCCTGTCGGCTGCTCTCGTGGCCACCGCCGGCAGCGCCGTAATCAGCGCCCTGCTGTACGCGGCGCTCGCCCGATGGCGCTGGCGGCACCCGCCGGCCCAGCTGGCCACCGGCGCCCTCGCCACCTCGTACGTCAATGCCGGCAACCTGGGCATTCCCATCGCCGCGTACGTCCTCGGCGACGCCTCGTTCGTGGCCCCGGTCCTGCTGTTCCAGGTCCTGGTCATGGCGCCGGTGGGGCTCGCCGTGCTGGCCGCCTCCCACGCCGCCGAAGGCGCCCCGCCCCGCTGGCGGGTGCTGACCCAGCCCCTGCGGACCCCCGTCGTGGTGGGCTGCGCCCTCGGCGTGCTGGTCGCCGCCACCGGCGTGGAACTGCCCGCGCCGGTGCGACAACCGATCCAGCTCGTCGCCGCCGTCGCCGTCCCCGCCGCGCTGCTCGCGTACGGCATGAGCCTGCACGGCGCACCCCGCCCCGCCTCCGGTGATCGCGCCCCCCAGGTGTGGCTGGCGGTGGCCCTCAAGACCATCGCCCAGCCGGCGCTCGCCTACGCTCTCGGCCGCTGGGCCGCCCACCTCTCCGGGGTGGCGCTGCTGGCGGTGACCCTCACCTCGGCCCTGCCCACCGCCCAGAACGTGTTCGTGTACGCCTCGACCTACGACCGGGGCACCCTGCTGGCCCGCGACGTCGTGCTGCTCAGCACCATCGTGTCCATTCCCGTGCTGGCCGCCATCGCCGTGCTGCTCAGTTGACCACCACCCAGCAGAAGGAGTGTGAACGTGCGCAGGGGAGAGGTGCACCAATGACCGCGGAGCTGGTCAGCCAGCTGGGTGACATCGTCGGGCCCGCCGGCCTGATCACCGATCCCGACCAGATGGCCGGCTACCTCACCGACTGGCGCAACGCGTACGCCGGAGCCGCCGCCGCGGTCGTGCGGCCCGGCACCACCGACGAGGTCGCCGCCGCCGTGGCGCGATGCCACGCGGCGGGCGTCGCGATCGTCCCCCAGGGCGGCAACACCGGACTGTGCGGCGGGGCGGTCCCCGACGCCTCCGGCCGGCAGGTGGTGCTGTCACTGAACCGGATGCGCCGCATCCGCGACCTGGACGCCGCCAACCAGACCATCACCGTCGAGGCCGGCGCCGTCCTGCAGTCCGTGCAGGAAGCCGCGGCGGCCGCCGGCCGGCTCTTCCCGCTGTCCCTCGGCGCCCAGGGCAGCTGCACGATCGGCGGCAACCTCGCCACCAACGCCGGCGGCACCGGCGTCCTGCGCTACGGCACGATGCGCGACCTGACCCTCGGGCTGGAGGTCGTGCTCCCCGACGGGCGGATCTGGAACGGGCTGCGCGGCCTGCGCAAGGACAACACCGGCTACGACCTCAAACACCTGTTCATCGGCGCGGAAGGCACCCTCGGCGTCATCACCGCCGCCGTGCTGAAGCTCTTCCCGGCCCTCCGCAGTCGGGCGACCGCGTGGGTCGCCCTCCCGAACCCGCAGGCGGCGATCGACCTCATCGGCGTCTTCCGCGAACTGGCCGGCGACCGGCTGACCGGCTTCGAGCTCATGTCCCGCCAGAGCGTGGAGTTCGTGCTGCGCCACTGTTCCGGTGCCCGGGACCCGTTCCCCGACCACCATCCCTGGTACGTGCTCACCGAGGTGAGCGACACCCTGCCCGGCGCGGACCTCGACGCGGTGATCGAGGCGGCGCTGGGGGAGGCCTACGAGCGGGGCCTGCTGGCCGACGCCGTCGTCGCCTCCAGCCCGGCGCAGGCCGCCGCCCTGTGGGCACTGCGCGAAGGCATCTCCGAGGCGCAGAACCACGAGGGCCCCAGCCTCAAACACGACATCACCGTGCCGGTCAGCCGCATCCCCGCCTTCATTGCCCGCACCGACCGGGCGCTCGAGGCCGCCCTGCCAGGGATCCGGATCGTGACCTACGGCCACATCGGCGACGGCAACCTGCACCACAACCTCAGCAAGCCGGCAGGCGCCGCCGACGAGGAATTCCGCGCACGAGCCGGTGAACTCGCCCGGATCATCTACGACGCGACGCACGCCTGCGAGGGCAGCATCAGCGCCGAACACGGACTCGGACAGTCCAAGCGCGACATCATCACCGACTACAAGGACCGGCACGAGCTGGACCTGATGCGCGCCCTCAAACACCTGTTCGACCCGGCCGGCCTGATGAACCCCGGAAAGGTGCTCGCCGAGCCCTCTCCACGAGACCGTCGTCCCCTGTGAACACCGGTGCAGGCGGATGCCGCACTCACGGACGCAGCAGTTGCCGTACCCGTGCGGCCTCTCGAGTCAGGTGGTCGCGCTCCGGCACGCTGGGAGCGGCGCGGGACGCCTCGGCATACAGCTCGGCGGCGTGCTCGAGGTCACCGGCGCGTTCGTGCAGGTATGCCGTCACCGCGGTGTAACGGGGCAGGTCGGGGTTCACGCCAGCCAGCGCCGCCAGGCCGGCCCGCGGTCCGTCGGCTTCCCCGACCGCCACTACGCGGTTGAGCCGCACCACCGGGCTGTCGGTGAGGAGCAGCAGTTCGTCGTACCACTCCACGATCTGCACCCAGTCCGTCTCGGAGGTGCTCCGGGCGTCCGCGTGCAGGGCGGCGATCGCGGCCTGTGCCTGGTATTCGCCCAGCCGGTCACGGGCCAACGCGGCCTGCAGAATCGTCACCCCCTCGGTGATCAGGCCGGTGTCCCAGCGCGATCGATCCTGCTCAGCAAGCGGCACCAGGCGACCTCCCGGGCCGGTGCGAGACGCGCGGCGCGCATGATGCAGCAGCATGAGCGCGAGCAGCCCCGCGACCTCGGGCTCGTCGGTCAAGGCGACGAGCTGGCGGGTGAGGCGGATCGCCTCGGCCGCCAGGTCGACGTTTCCGCCGTACCCCTCGTTGAAGACGAGGTAGAGCACCCGTAGCACCGTTCCGAGATCGCCGGGCTGGTCGAGCGTCAGCCCGGCGATCCTCCGCTTGGCCCGGCTGATCCGCTGCGCCATGGTCGCCTCGGGGACGAGGTATGCCGCCGCGATCTGCCGCGTGGTCAGGCCACCGACCGCGCGCAGCGTCAGGGCGACGGCCGAGCCCCGCGGCAGGGTGGGGTGCGCGCACAGGAAGTAGAGCCGCAGTGTGTCGTCCGTGGCGGCCGCCGGACCGGCGGGCGGCTCGGCCTCCACGGCGAGTTCCCGCCCCCGCCGCGACGCCTCGGCACGGGCGGCGTCGAGGAACCTGCGCCACGCGACCGCGACGAGCCACGCCTTCGGATCGCGCGGGGGATCGCCCGGCCAGGTCTCCAGCGCCCGGATCAGGGCCTCCTGCACGGCATCCTCGGCCGACGTGAAGTCGGCTCCGCGCCGGACGAGGACACCGATCACCGCGGGCACGAGCTCCCGCAGCAGCGACTCGTTCACTCGGTCACCGTGGGCGACGCGGTGAGAAACGGTCGAACCTCGAGCCACTCGTGGATCGGCTCGCCGCCGGCCCCGGGAGCGGCGGACAGCTCCCCAGCCAGCTGGACCGCGCGATCCCAGGACTCCACATCGATGATCATCCAGCCGGCGATGAGGTCTTTGGTCTCGGCGAACGGACCATCGGTCACCGGTGGGCGCCCCTCGCCGTCATACCGCACGAACGCGCCCTCGGGCGCCAGTGCCTGCCCGTCGACGAACTCACCGGTCTCCTCCAGGCGGGTGGCGAAGTCGCGCATGTACTGCATGTGCGCGTCGACCTCCTCCGGCGTCCACTGGTCCATCGGCGCCCAGTCGACGGCGGGGGCAGGGCCACCTCGGTAGTGCTTCAGCAGCAGGTACTTCATGGTGGTTCTCCTTCTTCGTCGCGGCCCGTCGTGGCCACTCTCGTCCCTGGGACGGAGCCGGCGCCACTTTCTCGACACCCGGAGCGAACTGATTTCTCAGACCCGGTCTCACGACATCTGTCGTAACTGAGAAGAGCCCCTTCGCTACGGATGGTCATTGACCCGCTCGATCAATATCGATCACTCTGGATCAACCGTGTGTCTCTGGAGCTGACGGAGGTGGGGACATGGGAGTGGTGCGGCAATTGCTAGCCGTCGGAACTGTCGTCGGGGTGGTGATCATGAGCGCGCCCGCTTCGGCGAGCGCTACGACCGACACACCCCGGATCGTGATCGAAAACGGTGTGACCCAACCGGTCTTCTCGTACGGCGAGGCGATCCAGGAGGTCGTCTACGTCGAGGCGCCGATGGACAGCGACGCCGACGGCCGCCGCGATCTGATCGAGGTCGACGTGATCAGGCCGGCGGAGACCAAGGCGGGCCTGCGGGTGCCCACCATCATGGAGGCCAGCCCGTACTACGGCCGGGACCCCGGCGACCCGCCGCCGGACAAGACCCGCGGATTCCCCGGCTGGTGGGACGACTACTTCGTCCCCCGGGGCTACGCCGTCGTCCAGGTGGAGATGCAGGGCACCTCGCGGTCCTTCGGCTGCCCGACCACCGGCGGACCCGAGGACACGATCAGCATCAAGGCGGTTGTCGACTGGCTCAACGGCCGCGCGCCAGCCTTCCACCCCGACGGCAGCGCGGCCGTCGCCGACTGGAGCACCGGGAACGTGGGGATGCAGGGCGTGTCCTACGTCGGCACCCTGCCCAACGCGGTCGCCACCCAGGGCGTACCCGGCCTGCGGACCGTGGTGCCCATCTCCGCGATCTCCAGCTGGTACGGGTACGTGAACGACCAAGGGATACCCTGGTCGACCTGGAGCGAGAACGTCAACTTCCGATACACCGAGTACCTCGCCGACTACGTCTCCGTCGGCCGGACGCTACCGGGTTCGGCGTCGGCACCGGCCTGCGAGTCGGTCATCACCGGGCTCGGCGACGCCGAGGCGGCCAGCGCCGCCGACTTCACCCCGTTCTGGCAGGAGCGGAACTACGTCCCGGACGCCAACAAGATCAAGACGGTCGGAACGTCCGTGTTCATGGTGCACGGTCTCACCGACTACAACGTCAAGACCATGCACTTCGACAATCTGTGGCGTGAGGTCGAGAAGCGCCAGATGCCGCGCAAGATCTGGCTCCACCGCGGCGCGCACGTGAACCCGACCAGCTTCCGACTCGCCGAGTGGCAGGCGGTCATGCACAGGTGGATGGACCGCTGGCTGTACGACATCCCCAACGGGATCATGGACGAGCCGATGGCGGACATCCAGCGCCCCGACGGCACCTGGGAAACCCACTCGACCTGGCCGGACGCCGACGCCAGGAAGGTGGACCTGCGCTTCGGTCCCACGACGGCCGACGCGGCGGGCACCCTGTCGCTCAACACGCCGAAGGGCAATCCCAAGCAGAGCTTCGTCGACCAGATCGAGTCGCAGGCAGTCAAGATCGGCAACGCCGAGCAGACCAAGCCCGGCCGGCTCGCGTACGTGACCCCGCCGCTCGCTGCGGACGTACGCCTCTCCGGCACGCCGGAACTGTCGGTCCGGATGTCGACGACGGCCGAGACGGCGCTGCTGTCGGCCCTCCTCGTCGACTACGGCGCGGGGCCCACCGTCACCGTGGCGGGCAAGGACCCGCTGGAGGTGGTGCAGGAGCCCTGCGAGCCCGAGGACCTGGCCGATCGGACCGGGTGCGCCGAGCCGATGGAGGCGAGCGTCGCGATCACGCCGGAGCGGGTCCTGGCCTGGGGCCACATCGACGTGAAGAACTCGCCCGACCTGCGGCGGAGCCACCCGCTGACGCCGGGCGAGGAGTACAACGTGCGGTGGAAGACCCTCCCGTCCGAGCACGTCATCCCGGCCGGCCACCGGATCGGCATCGTCATCACCGGCAACTACAACGCGAACCCGACGTCCAACCGCCCGGCGCGCGACGCGGCCGCGGTGGGCAGCCAGGTCACCGTGTACCTGAATGGCAGTGTCCTGACGCTGCCCGTCGTGGGGGGCACGGACCGCCTGGGCTTCTGACCAGGAAGTCCCGTTGTTGACTGCCTGAACCAACCGGCGGTCCCTCACCAAGGGGTGAGGGACCGCCGGTCAGTTCCCGGCCCTCGCCCGAGTCATTCTTGTCCGTAGCAGGCCCTCAGGCCGCTTGACTTAGTTAGTGATTGCGCACTAACCTACTCGCATGGTCAGGATGAGCGCAGAAGAGAGGCGCGAGAGCGTCATCCGCGCGGCGATAGCCGAGTTCGCGCAGAAGGGCTACTACGGCACCTCCACCGAGGCGATCGCCAAGCGTGTGGGGGTCTCGCAGCCGTATCTCTTCCGGCTCTTCGCGGGCAAGAAGGCGATCTTCGCCGCCGCCGCACACCGGTGCATCGAGGACGCGCGCCGGGTCTTCGAGGAGGCCGCAGAGGGGCTGGACGGCGAGGAAGCCCTGCACGCCATGGCGAACGCGTACACGCGGCTGATCGCGGAGCACCCCGAGAATCTCCAGATGCAGATGCAGACGTACATCACCGTGGCGGCCGTCGAGGCGGAGGGCGACCACGAGTTCGGCGAGGCGGTCCGCGCCGGATGGATGAAGCTCTGGGAGACCGTGCATCTGCCGCTGGGTGCCGACGTGAACGACACCACAACGTTCATGGCGTACGGGATGCTGGTCAACACCCTTGCGGCCATGGGGTTTCCGCCGGAGCACCCGGTCTGGCAGGGGATGTACCCGTCGGCCCGGCTCAAGGGCCGGCTGGAGAAATAGCGAAGCAGAGGCGAAGGGCTCCGTCGCCGGCCTTTTCGTGCCTGGGGATTGTTAGTCATCAATAACTAACAATCGAGCAAATCCACGCTGGGGGAGCGATGTCACAGCAGCAGACAGCACGACGCGGGGGAGTGACCTGGGCCCTCGTGATCACCGGTGTCGCCGGATTCATGGCGGCCCTCGACAACCTCGTCGTCACCACCGCCCTGCCCTCCATCCGCGAGGACCTCGGAGGCGCACTGGACGACCTGGAGTGGACCGTGAGCGCGTACACGCTCACCTTCGCGGTCCTGCTCATGTTCGGCGCGGCCCTCGGCGACCGGTTCGGCCGTCGGCGGCTCTTCCTCGCCGGGCTCGGCGTCTTCACCGCCGCCTCCGCCGCCGCGGCCATGGCGCCCGGTATCAACTCCCTGATCGCGGCCCGCGCAGCGCAGGGGGTCGGCGCGGCCATCATGATGCCGCTCACCCTGACCCTGCTGACCGCCGCCATCCCGGTCGAGAAGCGCGGGATGGCGTACGGGATCTGGGGCGCCGTCAACGGACTCGCGGTCGCCTCCGGGCCCCTCATCGGCGGCAGCCTCACCGAACACGTGTCCTGGCACTGGATCTTCTGGCTGAACGTCCCCGTGGGCCTCGCCGTGATGCCTCTCGCCCGCCTCCGCCTCGCCGAGTCGTACGGCAGCGGCGGCCCGCTCGACATCTCCGGCACCCTGCTCGTCAGCGGCGGTCTCTTCGGGATCGTGTACGGGCTGGTACGCGGCCCGGCCGACGGCTGGACCAGCCCCCTCGTGCTGACCGGCCTGTTCGCGGGTGCCGCACTGCTTGCCGGCTTCGTCCACCACGGCATCCGCCACAAGAACCCCATGCTCCCCATGCGGCTCTTCCGCTCGCGCGCCTTCTCCGGGATCAACGTCGCGAGCCTGCTGATGTTCCTGGGGATGTTCGGCTCGATCTTCCTGCTCAGCCAGTATCTGCAGGGCGTGCTGGGCTACTCGCCGACCCAGGCGGGCCTGCGGATGCTGCCCTGGACGGGCATGCCCATGCTGATCGCGCCGGTCGCCGGATACCTCTCCGACCGCATCGGCGGACGTCCGGTCGTCGCCGCCGGGCTCTTCCTGCAGGCCGCCGGGCTCGCCTACTACGCCTTCGTGGTCGCCACCGACGCCTCGTACGGGGCCCAGCTGCCCGCACTGATCACCAGCGGCATCGGGATGTCCCTCTACTTCGCCCCGGCCTCCAATCTGGTCATGTCCAGCGTCCGATCCCAGGAGCAGGGCATCGCGTCCGGCGCGAACAACGCCCTGCGCGAGGTCGGCGGAGCGCTCGGCATCGCGGTCATGTCGTCGATCTTCGCAGCACAGGGCAGCTACGAGACCGCGCAGCGCTTCGTGGACGGGCTGCGGCCGGCGCTGGTGGTGGGGGCCGCGGTGGTGGCTCTGGCCGGAGTCGCGGCCCTGCTGATCCCGGCCCCGCGGCGCGCCGCAGAGAACCCGGCCGAGGCCCGGCAGGCCCCGGCCCTGGAGACGGCCGCCCTCTGAGCCGCCCCCGCCGCGCCACCGCCCACCGGGCATTCGTGGCGAGACGGACCCCCGATTCTCCGACGCTGTTCGGGGGCTGCGTGACGTCGGTCTTCAAGACCCGGTTGTGGTCTTGGAGGCTGACGTTGTCGTATGACGGTAGCTCTGTCGTCGCACACGGTGGTGTCCCTTCTCATTCCTCCTGAGCCACCTGAACCGCCCCTGATCTGCGGTGGCTCACGTTGAACCTCGGGCCTGGCGCTGCAAGATCGTCGTCGGATTCGGGTCGGCGAGTTACGAACCACGGCGCTGTGAGGTCCCGGGCTGCTCCGCCTGCCGTCGGATGGCAAGATCGTGTCTCGTGATTGCTTCGGCTAACGACGATCTGCACGGCCAGCTCAGGTCGATACGTATTTCGGTGAGGTCCTCGGCGGCCCGTTCCCGGAGCCGCTGGGGCGATGGCTCGCATCATGCCGACGTATCCGATACGCATTGCGCGGTGGGGACGCTGTGAGAAATCCGGATCTCGTGGAGGCTCGCCCGTGAGGGCGGTCATCGTCGCGGCCGCGGTCGCGTTCATCATCTCCCTGTTCGGCACGCCGGTGGCGATTCGCGTCTTCACCGCGCTCAAGGCCGGCCAGCCAATCCGATCCATCGGGCTCGCCAGCAACCAGGGCAAGCACGGCAGGCCCACGATGGGCGGCGTCGTCTTCATCGTGGCGACCGTCTTCGCCTACGTCGCCGGGCACATCGCCCTGACCACCCTGCCCGAACGGCAGATCGCGCAGGAGGGGCCGACCATGACGGCCCTGGTGCTGCTCGGGCTGTTCGTCTTCTGCGGCGCGGTCGGCTTCTTCGACGACTTCCTCAAGGTGCTCCGGCGCAACTCCGACGGGCTGTCCGCCAAAGGCAAGCTGCTCGGCCAGGCGATCGTCGGCGGCGGGTTCGGCATCGCCGCGCTCTACGTGCCGAGCACCAACGGCCAGACCGTGGCCAGCGAGCACATCTCGCTCATCCGCGACATCAGTTGGCTGAACGTCGGCAAGGTCGGCGCGGTCATGGTCATCGTCTTCGTGATCACGGCGATGTCGAACGGCGTGAACCTCACCGACGGCCTCGACGGCCTGGCCACCGGCGCGTCGATCCTGGTGCTCGGCGCGTACGCGCTGATCGGCTTTTGGCAGTACCGGCACTGGTGCGCCGACGACGCCTACGCCCGCGTGAACGACTACTGCTACCAGGTCCGGGATCCCCTGGAGATCGCGATGATCGCGGCGGCGGCGGCCGGCGCCTGCGTGGGCTTCCTGTGGTGGAACACGTCGCCGGCGCGGATCTTCATGGGTGACGTGGGCTCGCTCGGGCTCGGCGCCCTGATCGGCGGGCTCGCGGTGGCAACCCGCACCACGCTGCTTTCGATCATGATCGGCGGGCTCTTCGTCATCATCACGACGACCTGGGTGATCCAGATCGTCTCGTTCCGGACCACCGGTAGACGTGTCTTCCGGATGGTGCCGTTGCACCACCACTTCGAGTTGGGTGGATGGAGCGAGGTCAATATTGTGGTCCGGTTTTGGATCGTGGCCGGCGTCTGCGTGGCGGTCGGCCTGGGCCTGTTCTACTCGGATTACTTGGCGGTCGTTGGATAAACGCCACGCGCGACAAGCCGGTGTCGTGCCACCGACGGTGATCCGCCGGGCAGCCTGGTTCCCCACCGGGTTGCCGGCATCGCCGTCAGCGTTGGTCGGTGGGATCAGCCTCGGTGCGGACGTGAGCGGTTGCTGACGTCGGCGGCGTAGCTGGCCCAGTCGCCGGTCAGGTAGCGGCGCAGGATTCTTCGACGGTTCAGATCTTGTTGCTGGGCGAGGAAGTCGGTGAGTGCCTGTTCGAGGTGGACGAGTTCCTCGTCTCGCTCGGGGAGTGCGCCGACGGCGACCAGCGTCAGGCGCAGATGCTCGAGGACTGGGCGTTTCGGCAGCTGGTCGAATGCTTCGTGAGTCAGCGGCATTCGACCGGCTGCGAGGTCCGCCGGGGACCGAGACGCAAGCGCGCGGAGGAGGCACTACGAGCGGATCAGCGCGCTCGAAACCCAAATTCGATAATGTACATTATGTCAAGTTGAGTGGGTACGGCCTCCCTCATGGCCGGTACCTGTGCCCCGCTCGGGCAGCGGATCGGATGATCTTCAGAGGGCCGGGCGGCTGTTCCGGGGCAGCCGCCTCACCCGTACCGTCGCCCGGTGGACAGACGCAAGGTCATCGTGGCAGGGCTCGGGGTTTTCGCCGCCGAGCTGATCATCGGCGTCTGGTATCCGGTGCCGGTCTACATCGCCTGCCTCGCGAGCATGCTGATCCTGCTCGGCGCGGCCGCAACTCTGGGCTTCCGACGCAACCGGCGGCCCTGGGCGATGTTTCTGGTCGACGAACGCGACCGCAGCTTCCGCACGCCGATGTACGCCAACGGCCTGCTTTTCGGCCTGGCCGTCCTGCAGTTGGTCGGGTTCTGCCTGGTAGGCATCCACGAGACCTGGGCCGGCATCGTCGCCGGGCTGTTCCTCGGCGGCATGCTCGCCGCGATGTGGCGGGCGATGTGGCGAGGCGCCGGGGTGACCCTGCGACCAAGCGGGATCGAAGCCGGCAAGCTGGCCGGCGCGCTGATCATCCCCTGGGAGGCGCTGGCGGTGGAATCGCCGGTCCGTGGCGACAACCCGTCGCTGCTCAAGCTGCCCTATGCTCGGCCCGAGCTGGTCACCATGACCGGGTGGACACCGATGCGCGACGAGGTCGTCTTCGAGGACGGCGACCCGGACCTCGTGGCCAGGGCGATCGCCACGTACGCCGCCGAGCCGGACCGACGGCACGCGATCGGCACCCTCGCCGAACTCGAGCGCCTGCAGGCGGGCATACCCGCGCAGCGACGAGGCCGGCGCCGGAAGCTCGTCGAACCGGCACCGACCCGCACGACCGTGCGACGTGTGATCGTGGGGCTCGTCCTGCTCGCCAGCAGCGGCGCCGTCGCCGCCGTCACCGACAGCATGGACGGCAGGCAAGGCTGGCTGGATTGGCTCACCGGCTTTGTCGGCTGGATCGGCGGCGGTCAGCTCTATCTGGCGCTCGCCGGATGGCGGGCGGCCCGCCGAGCTCGGAGCGACGCAGCCCAGGCAGCGTGAGACACAGTCCCCGCTCCCCTCGCTCAGGGTGACCGGAATGCGAAAATCATGCATAATATCGCTTATGCATGACAAACCGGACGAGTCGGTATGGCGACTGATCGAGGAGTTCCTGACCGCCCGGGCCACCCGCAAGCCCTCCCCCCACACCCTCGCGGCCTACCGGCGGGACCTGCTCGCGGTCGCCCAACTCGTGGCCGAGCACAGCACCCCTCCCCTCCCCCTCGACGAGCTGGAGATCACCGCCCTCTCCCCCCGGATCATGCGGGCGGCATTCGCCCGGTTCGCCGCGCCCCGCGCCGCCGCCTCCGTCCACCGCGCCTGGTCCACCTGGAACAGCTTCTTCACCTTTCTCGTCGCCGAAGGCGTCGTACCCGGAAATCCGATGCCGGCGGTGGGGCGGCCCCGCACGCCTGTCCCCCAGCCCAAGCCGCTGCGCGGCGAGGACACCCCAGAGGAACTGCTGGCCGCGGTGGCCCGCGAGGACGGCCGGCAGCGCGACCCCTGGCCGGAGCGCGACCTGGCGGTGCTGGCGTTGGCGCTCTGCGGAGGGCTGCGCCTGTCGGAGTTGCTGGCGCTGCGGGTGGCGTCGGTGGCCGGCCGGGACGGCGAGCGGCGCGTCGACGTGGCCGGTAAGGGTGGACGGCCGCGCACGGTGCCGATCGAGGCGGGCGTGGACCGGGTGCTGGCGGACTACCTGGACAGCCGCCGTCGCCGGTTCGGCGCGCGCAGCGTACGGCCGGACTCGGCGCTGTTGGTGGACCGGCGGGGTGAGCCGCTGCGCCGGGGTGGGCTGCAGTACCTGGTGGAGTCCTGCTACCGGCGGGCGGGCATCGGTGACCGGGTGCCGAGGGGCGCGCGGCTGCACGCGTTGCGGCACACCTTCGCGACCCGGTTGGCGGAGGACGGGGCGAGCGCGGCGGAGATCATGCGGTTGTTGGGGCACGCGTCGTTGGCGTCGTCGCAGACGTACATCGAGGTGACGGCGGGTCAGCAGCGTGCGGCGGTGCGGTCCAACCGAACGAACCGGGCGTTGGCGGGTCTGGTGGCTGGGCGGTCCGGCGTCGGTGGGGGCGGATCTCTGCGGGAATGAGGCTTCCAGGAACTTTCGCCCCTGGTCGCCGGCTCGCTGTCAGACTCGGAGAAGTGGGCGATTGCCGCAGCGTTTGAGGCGCGACCAGCGGCCGGGTGTGTGCCATCCGGCCGCAGTGCGGGGCTGTGCCGCGGTGGGGCGGTCGTCGGCTTCTCGGGATCCGCCGGTGGCAGGGGCCGGAATGGGTGAGCGGCGGCTGCCACGGATCCGCGGCCGGAGACGCCGGACGGGATCGTCTGCGGACTCCGGTGGGTTCAGCGTCAGGTCGCTGGGTCCGGGTCTGGTGTCGGGTGCGGCGGATACCGATCCGACCACGGTGGCGACGTTGGTGGTGGTCGGGGCGACCACGATGTTCGGGCTGGCGTGGCTGACCCTGTTGCTGCTGCCGGCGCTGGTCGTGGTGCAGATCCTTGCCACGCGGGTGGGTGTGCTGTCCGGCCGTGATCTTCAGCAGGCGGTGCGCGACGGGTACGGCCGGGTGGCGAGTGTCCTGTTGCTGGTCTCCGTGCTGGCGGTCAATGTGGCGACGATTGCCGCGGACGTGGGCGCCGGGGCGGCGGCGATCGGTCTTCTTGTCGGCGTTGAGTCACGCTGGCTGATTCCTGCCTTCGCCGCGGGGGTGCTCGCGCTGCTGCTGTTTGGCAAGTACGACGAGGTCGAACGGGTGCTGAAGGTGGCGCTGCTGGGTTTGCTCGCGTACGGCGCGGCGGCGGTTCTGGCCCGTCCGGACTGGCTGGCGGTGGCGCGGGGCAGCCTGATTCCGTCGGTCCCTTTCACCCGGGAGCACCTGGCGGGGACGCTGGCGATTCTGGGCACCACGTTGACCAGCTACATGTATGTGTGGCAGACGGTGGAGCAGGTCGAGGAGCCGGGTTCCCGGGAGCGGCTCAAGCTCCGTGAGTTCGATGCGCTGGTCGGTGCCTGCCTGGCCGTGGTGATCTTCTGGTCCATCCTGATCGCCAGCGGCGCCACCCTCGGTGCGCGCCATGAGCATGTCGAGACGGCCGAGCAGGCCGCCGAGGCGCTTCGTCCCCTGGCGGGGCCGTTGGCCGGTGCGTTGTTCTCGCTCGGGCTGCTCGCCTCCGCGATCGTCGCGGTGCCGGTGATCATGGCCACCGGTGGGTATGTCACGGCCAGCGCTTTCGGCTGGCCGCGTGGCCTGAGCCGCACGCCCCGGCAGGCGCCGAGGTTCTACGCGGTGGTCGTCGCGCAGACGGTGGCCGGTGTCGCGTTGGCGGCGACGGGTATCGGTCCGATTCGTCTGCTGTTCCTGGCGAGCCTGATCGCCGGCGTCGCGACCCCACTGGGGCTGGTGCTGCTCGCGCTGGCGGCGGGGAATCCCGCACTGGTCGGCCCGACCCCGATCCACCTGAGTCTGCGTGTCGCGGGTTGGGTCATCGCCGTCGTGGTGGCCGCGGTCAGCGCGATTTTTCTGGCCCAGCAACTGCACCTTGTTCCCGGAGGTGGGTAGCGGCGGGCGAACGAGCTGCCGGGTTCGTGGCGGGCGGTGGCGGATGCGGTCGCGCAGCGCGCTGTGGCAGGCTGAGCGGCGACGCGACTGGCGGCACGGGGATGGCAGTAACCATCGGGGAGCTCGTCGCGGGGGTCGACCGCCTGGGCCTCCGCGGGCGAGGGTGGGTCATGTCTTCTTCGGGTATGACGGCTCGGCTGTTGCCGGGTGGGCCGGTGGCGGAGCGGGTGCTGGCGGAGGTCGCCGAGGGTGTGGCGGCGCTGCGTGCGGCGGGGGTGACGCCGGCGTTGGCGACGGTGCTGGTGGGCGACGACGACGCGAGCGCGGGCTACATCCGGATCAAGCAGCGGCAGGCGGCGGAGTTGGGGTTCGCGTCGCCGCACGTGCATCTGCCGGCGTCGGCGTCGCAGGCGGATCTGCACGCGGTGCTGGCGGACTTCAATGCCGATTCGGGTGTGCACGGGGTGCTGGTGCAGCATCCGATTCCGGGGCATCTGGACTATGACCGGGCGTTGGCGGTGCTGGATCCGGACAAGGACGTGGACGGGATGCATCCGGTGAACATGGGGCGCCTGGCGTTGGGTCTGCCGGGCCCGTTGCCGTGCACTCCGGCGGGGATCGAGGCGTTGCTGGCGTTCTACGGGGTGCCGGTGGCGGGCCGGGAGGTGGTGATCCTGGGTCGGGGCGCGACGTTGGGCCGGCCGTTGGCGATGCTGCTGGCGCAGAAGCGGCCGACCGCGAACGCGGCGGTGACGGTGGTGCATACCGGGGTGGCGGACTGGCCGCGGTACACGCGGCGGGCGGAGATCCTGGTGGCGGCGGCGGGGGTGCCGGGGATCGTGCGGCCCGAGCATGTGCGCCCGGGTGCGGTGGTGGTCGGTGGCGGGGTGCGGTACGAGGGGCGGCGCCTGCTGCCGGATGTGGACGAGTCGTGTGCCGAGGTGGCGGGGGCGATCACGCCGCGGGTCGGCGGGGTGGGTCCGACGACGGTGGCGATGTTGTTCCGCAACGCGATGCGGGCGGCGCAGCGGGCGTCCGGGTTGGCCTGAGGCGGGTCAGTCGACGGGGCGGCCGAGCCAGGTGGAGAGCCAGTCGAAGGCGGGGCCTTCGGCGGCTTCCCAGACAGCCATGCTGTGGCCGCCCCCGTCGACGTACGAGGTGGTGACGGTGAGCGGGGCGTGGGCGAGGTGGCTGAGGGTTTCGGCGTCCTGGTGGGCCTGGCGGTCGGCGCGGCCGCTGGACAGGTAGAGGGCGATGGCGGGTTGGGGCAGGTGGCGTAGTCGCCAGGAATCGTTGTTGAGGGTGTGTTCGGTGCCGTCGCCGATGGTGATGCCGGGTTCGGCGTAGCCGGAGAGGCTGGCGGCGGTGGCGTACCGGTCGGGGTGGCGCAGGGCGAGGTTGGTGGCGCAGAAGCCGCCGGCGGAGTAGCCGATGAGTCCCCAGCCGGCGCGGTCGGCGCGTATCCGCAGGTGGGTTTCGGCGGCGGCGGGGACGTCGACGGTGAGGAAGGTTTCGGCTTTGGGGCCGTTGGTGAGGTCGGTGCATTCGGTGTCGAGCAGGGTGTTGGGGGTTTGTGGGGGGAACAGCACGACGGTGGGGGCCATCCGGCCGGCGGCGATTTCCTGGTCGAGGTGGCGGGTGGCGGCGAGCCGGTTGAGCCAGGAGGAGGGCGAGCCGGGGAAGCCGTGCAGCGCTTCGATGACGGGGAAGCGTGCGGTGGGCTGCTGTCGGTAGGCGGCGGGCAGGTAGGCGTGGACGGGCAGGGTGAGGCCGCTGGCGGTGCCGGTGACGGTGAGGGTGACGAGTTGTCCGCCGGTGTCGCTGTGGGTGGCGGGTGGCGGGTCGGTGCCGGCGGTGGTGGTCTGGCCGGTGAGGGCGGACCAGGTGGTGATGGTGTCGACCTGGCGGTTGATCCAGATGCCGGTGGCGGCGAGGGCGGTGATGAGGCAGAGGACGCCGGTGGCGGTGCGCCGGGCGGCGCGGCGTACGCCGGTGCCGCTGTCCCAGGTGGCCGAGAGCAGCACGGCGGCGAGGACGGCGAGGACGGTGGCGGTGAGGGCGGCGGCGAGGCTGTCGGGCGCCATGGTCAGCCTCCGACGGTCAGGGTGCGGGGCGGGTGGTGGTGGGCGCGCTGCGGGGGCGGTGGGGTCAGCGGTGCGGGTGCGCTGAGCGGTGCGGGTGTCTGCTGGCAGGCCCAGGTCAGGGCGGCGGTGAGCCGTTCCCCGGGCGGGGCGTCGAGGTGGGTGGCCCGGTCGTCGGGTCGGGTGGGTGCGCCGGCGACGGCGACGGTTTCGGTGGTGGGCAGGTCGGCGGGTGCGGGGGCGCTGTCGTGCTGCGGGTTGTCGTCGAGCAGGGCGAGGGCGGGATAGCGGGTGGGCGCGGCGCGGACGGCGGCTCGGGCGAGTGACGTGTGGTCGGTGGGGACGACGAGGGCCCAGCTGTGGGTGGTGACGCGCAGGTCGCGGGTGAGGCTGGCGGGCAGGGCGTCGGTGAGGATGTCGGGGGTGGCGGTGGGTTGCAGGTGGGTGAAGACGAGGACGGCGGGCCCGGCGCGCTCCTCGGCGGCATGGGCGGCGGCGTTCTCCTGGGCGGGGCTGGCCTGGTCGGTGAGGACGATCACCGGGTAGCGCCAGGTGGGGTGCCGCGGGTAGTCGGCGGGGACGACGACGGTGGGGGCGGCGGTGACGGGCCAGGTGGTCCAGCGGGGCGGGTGCCAGGTGAAGCTGACGGGGGTGTCGGGGGTGTGGCCGGCCCGGGCGGTGACGAAGTGGTCGAGGTGACCGGGGCGGGCGGGGCCGGTGTCGTGGTGGACGGTGTCGGCGGGCAGCAGGTCCGCCCAGGTGGCGTAGAACGTTTCGGCCCGGTTGACGGCGAGGCCGGCGGTGAGCAGGGCGAGGGCTTCGGTGAGCAGGACGGCGGCCGCTCGGGTGAGGTGCGGCCAGCGGCGGTGGCGGCGCCAGGTGCGGGCGGTGACGGCGGCGGCGGCGACGGCGGTGGCGCCGATGAGGATCAGCAGCGGTAGGCCGGTCAGCGACATGGCTGGCCCCCTCCCCTCGTTCACCCATCGCACCACGGGGTGGGGGTGGTCGGAGGGTTTTCCGGCCGTCGCGCCGTGGTGCTCACCACTGACGGTATGTGTGGTGGCTGAAGGTCAGCTGGGAGGACCGAGGTCGACGATGAGGGGCCGATGGTCGGAGATGGTGGACAGCGGTGTGCGGACGGAGCGCACGGGTGGCAGCCGGTCGAGGCCGTGCCGGTCGGCGAGGATGTGGTCGAGTTGGACGCGGGGTTGCCCGGCCGGGTAGGTGGGGCGTCGGCCGAGGGGCCGCCAGCGGGACAGCAGGGCGGCGGGTCCGGCGGGAAGGTTGAGGTCGCCGAGGAGGATCCGCGGGGCGGGCAGGGTGCGCAGGGCGCGCACGATGCGGCGTAGCTGCAGGATGTTCCATCCGGGGACGAAGGAAAGGTGGGTGGCGGCGACGGTGACTGGCCCGTACGGGGTGTCGAGGACGGCGGCGAGGACGACGCGGGGTTCGTCGCGCAGCAGCACCAGTCCTCCGCCGGGGCCGGGGACGTAGACCGGGGAGCGTACGGGGGCGGGGCGTAGTCGGGTGACCTGCCAGGAGCGCACGGGGTGTCGGCTGACCAGGCCGATGCCGTAGCAGGGTTCGCCGTGGCCGTCGTCGTCGTGGGTGAGCGGGCGGAACTGTTCGCCGGGGGTGCCGACGACGGCGGCGGCGAAGCGGTGTTCGGGGGCGTCGAGCGCGCGGGCGGCGATGGCGGTGAGGTCGAGGTTGCCGCTGCGGGACTGGTCGCGGTCGACTTCCTGCAGGGCGAGGATGTCGGCGTCGAGTGCGGTGACGGCGGCGGCGAGCCGGTCGGGGTCGACGAGTCCGTCGGTGAGGGACCGGCCGTGCAGCAGGTTGAAGGTGGCCAGGCGCACCTGCACACCCTACGTCCGCGTGGCAGGCTTGCCGGGTGTTGAAGGCGTTGGTCTGTTCGATGCTGGTGTTCGCGGCGGTGGCGTCTGCCGGCCTGTGGTTGCGGCGTCGTCGGGGGCGGTGAGCGTGGCAGGTCGTGGGCGGGTGAGCGCCACGCCGGCGAGGACGACGGCCATGCCGGTGAGGGTGCGGGCGGTGAGCTGTTCGTCGAGCAGCAGCGCGCCGAGGCTGATCGAGACGACCGGAAGCAGATAGCCGATGGCGGCGGTGGCGGTGGGGCCCTCGTCGGCGATGAGCCGGTAGTTGAGGTGGAACGTCACTCCGGTGGCGAGGGTGCCGAGCAGCAGCACGGCGAGGATTCCAGTGAGGCTGGGCGGGCCGGCCGGGGCCGGTTCGACGGCCAGTCCGACGGTGGCCAGGCCGGTGGCGGCGAGCAGTTGCGCGGCGGACAGGGCAAGCGGACCGGTGCCGCGGTCGGCGAGGTGGCGGGCCATGTAGGCGAAGGCGATGGCGTAGCTGGCGGCGGCGGCGAGCATGGCGGCGATGCCCGGGCCGGAGGGGCCGTGGCTGTGCCAGGGGGCGAAGATCAGGACGGTGCCGGCGAACCCGGTGAGGATGCCGGCCAGGCGGGCGGCCCGCAGTGGCCGCTCGGTGCCGATGACCAGGGCGATCAGCAGGGACCACAGGGGTGTGGTGGCGTGCAGGACGCCGGCGAGGCCGCTGTCGATCCGCTGTTCGGCGATGCTGATCAGCAGGAACGGCAGGGCGTTGCAGAGCAGCGCGGCTATGGTCAGGTGCCGCCAGGTCGCCCTGTCGCGGGGTAGGCGTTGCCGGGCCGCGCGGGCCAGCGCGAGCAGGACGGCGGCGCCCAGGGCGCATCGGGCGACGGTGATCTGGGCGGGGCTGAGGCCCCCGTCGAGGGCGAGTTTGGTCCACAGGAACGCCGACCCCCACAGCAGGGCGAGGGCGGCGGCACGGATGGTGGTGCCGGTCATGCGATGACGCTCCCCCACCCCGACCTGTTAGACAAGCGACGATTATTGGGGCCCACGTTAAGCTGAGCTACATGCTTGACGTGCGGCGGTTGCAGATCCTGCGCGCGGTGGTGGTCAGCGGGTCGGTCAGCGCGGCCGCCCGGAATCTGGGCTACACGCCGTCCGCGGTCAGCCAGCAGGTGGCGGTGCTGGAGCGGGAGGCGGGCATGCCGCTGCTGGAGCGCACCGGCCGCGGGGTGCGGGCCACCGACGCGGGGCGGCTGCTGTCCGGGTACGCGATGGTGATCGGGCAGCAGGTGGCGCAGGCGGAGACGGCGTTGGCGGACCTGCGGGCCGGGCGTACCGGGCGGGTGGTGGTGCGGTACTTCGCTTCGGCCGGCGCCTCGCTGGTGGCCCCGGCGGTGGCGCGACTGCGGCGCGAGCATCCCGGGGTGCGGGTGGAGCTGGGTCTGACGGGCGCCGAGGATCCCCTGCCGCTGCTGCGCGACGGGCGGGTCGACGTGGTGTTGGTGGTCCGCTCGCGCTCAGCCCGCCCGGTGCCGGGCGTCCGGTTCACGCACCTGCGCGACGACGCGTACGACGTGGCGCTGCCGCCGGAGCACCCGCTGGCCGAGCGGCCGGTGGTGGCGCTGGCCGAGTTGGCCGGCGAGCCGTGGGTGGGCAGCGAGCCGGCGGGTCCCTGCCGGGACGCGGTGTTGGACGCCTGCGCCGCCGCCGGGTTCGCCCCGGACGTGGTGGTGGACAGCGAGGACTACCGGACCGCGCTGGGCTTCGTCGCCGCCGGTCTGGGTGTGGCCCTGGTGCCGCGGATCGCGTCGGGCGAGCGGGACCCGCGGGTGGTGCTGCGGGAGGTCCGCGATCCGCGGCCGGTGCGCTCGATCCAGGTGGCCACGCGGGACGGCGCCGCGCCGTCGGAGGCGGTGCGGGCGCTGATCGCGGCCTTTCGGCAGGTCCCGGCCGGGTGAGCGGCGGCGGTGAGACTGACCACAGGTGATCTCGCCGGGGCGGTGCTGGTGAGCAGAATGATCACCCGTGGATCCTCTGTCGCTGACCACCCTGTTGACCGCGGCCGCGATGGCGGGCTGGGTGGACGCGGTGGTGGGCGGTGGCGGGCTGTTGCTGTTGCCGGCGCTGCTGATCGCCGCGCCGGGGGTGCCGGTGGCGACGGCGTTGGGCACGAACAAGCTGGCCGCGATCTTCGGTACGTCGACGGCGGCGCTGACGTACGCGCGGCGCACCAAGCTGGACTGGGCGGTGGCGGGCCCGTCGGCGGGGTTGGCGGTGCTGACCGCGGGGCTGGGCGCGGCCCTGGCGGGGACGGTGCCGGCGGGGGCGTACCGGCCGGTGGTGCTGGTGGTGCTGGTGTCGGTGGCGGTGTTCGTGTTGACCCGGCCGCGGCTGGGGGTGCTGTCGCAGCCGCAGCGGCGCACGCCGGCGCGGGTGGCGGCGGCGGTCGCGGTGGCCGGGTTGGGCATCGCCCTGTACGACGGCCTGATCGGCCCGGGTACCGGCACCTTCCTGGTGTTGGCGTTCACCGCCCTGGTGGGGGCGGACTTCGTGCACGGCTCGGCGATGGCGAAGGTGGTCAACGCGGGCACGAACCTGGGCGCGCTGGTGGTGTTCGCGGCGACCGGGCACGTGTGGTGGCTGCTGGGGGCGGCGATGGCGGTGTGCAACGTCGCCGGAGCCGCGCTCGGCGCGCGGATGGCGTTGCGGCGCGGCTCCGGCTTCGTGCGGGTGGTGCTGCTGGTCGTGGTGCTGGCCCTGGTGGCCAAGTTGGGCTACGACCAGTGGACGGCCGGCTGACCGGCCCGCCGTGTCGGACCGGTCAGCCGGGCCGGTTCAGGCGTGCCGGACGACGTCGTCGTAGTCGAGGCGGGGCAGCCGGGGGAACCAGGCGTCCGGGCCGGGCTTGCCGAGGTTGACCACGAGCAGGGACCGCCAGCTGCCGTCGGCGAAGAACTCCTTGTCGAGGCCGGCGGCGTCGAAGCCGCCCATCGGTCCGGCGGCCAGGCCGGCGGCGCGCGCGGCGAGCAGCCAGTAGCCGATCTGCAGGGTGGCGTTGAAGCGGGCCATCTGCTCGCGCCCGGCGGGGTCGTCGGCGAAGGCGTCGCGCATCTGTGGGCGGATCGGGAAGACCTGCGGGATGAACTCGTGGAAGTCGGTGTCGGCGGCGAGGACGGCGACGACCGGTGCGGAGGCGGTCTTGGCGCGGTTGCCCTCGTTCATGTGGGTGAGCAGCCGTTCGCGCGGTTCACCGTCGCGGACGTAGAGCACCCGCAGGGGCTGGGTGTTGGCGGCGGTGGGCGGGTACTTGGCGAGCTCGTGGATGGCGCGCAGCTGCTCGTCGGTGACCGGCTCGTCGGTGAAGGTGTTCGCGGTGCGGGCGTCGGTGAACAGCAGGGCCTGCGCGTCGGGGTGCAGGGTGATCAGGTGGTCTGCCATGAGGGTCCTCGCTTCAGCCGTGCTGCTCCACGGAAGGAAGCAGCTAGCTTTTTAGTAGTACGTTGCCCGGCGAGCGTAGCGCGTATTCTGAGGACATGACGAGGAGGCCCCAGGTGGACGCCAATCCCCGCGCCTGTGACGGGGGGCTGGCCCGGGCCTTCGCGTTCCTCGGCAAGCGGTGGAACGGGGTTCTGCTGGGCACCCTCGCCAACGGGCCCGCCGGCTTCGCCGAGCTGGGCCGCGCGTTGCCCGGCATCAGCGAGTCGGTGCTCTCGGACCGGCTCGGCGAGCTGTGTCGGGTGGGCCTGGTCTCCCGCACCGTGCGGGAGGGGCCGCCGGTGGGGGTCAGCTACCAGCTCACCGACCGGGGAGCCGCCCTGGTGCCGGCCCTGGACGCGCTCACGCGGTGGGCCCACGAGAACCTGCCCGCCGAGGCGGGACGCGCCGGTGCCTGCTGACGCCCGCCGTGTGATCATCAGCGGATGTCCGTGCGCGCCGAACACGACCGGGCCGTCCTGGCCGAACTGCTGAGCCGGGACCCGCTGCTGCACGCCTACCAGCTGGGCGACCTGGACGACTTCTTCTGGCCATACACCTCGTGGTACCGCCGCGACGACCAGGTGGCACTGCTCTACCACGGCGTCGAGCTGCCCACGCTGCTGGCGTTGACCGCGCCCGAGCGCACCGGGCAGCTGGCGGCACTGCTGGCGGAGGCCGCGCCGGTGCTGCCGACCCGGCTGTGGGCGCACCTGTCCCCCGGCCTGGACGTGACCATGGCCCGCTGGTACGAGCTGTCCGACCTCGCCCCGCACCACCGGATGGCGTTGACCGATCCGGCCCGACTGGCCCGGGTCGTCCCCGCCGGCCAGGTGCTTCACCGCGCCGACCTGCCGGCGCTGCTCGACCTGTACGCGGCCGCGTACCCGGGCAACTGGTTCGACCCGCGGATGCTGGACACCGGCCAGTACGTGGGGATCCGGGACGGCGGCGAGCTCGTCGCGGTGGCCGGGGTGCACGTCTGGTCCCCCGCCTGGCGGGTGGCCGCGCTCGGCAACGTCACCACCCACCCGCGGGTCCGCGGCCGAGGACTGGCCGGCGCCGCAGTGGCCGCGCTCTGCGACCGGTTGCGGGCGGACGTCGACCACGTGGTGCTCAACGTCCGGGCGGACAACACCGCCGCCGTACGCCTCTACGAGCGGCTCGGGTTCACCCGGGTCGCCGAGTTCACCGAGTGCGCGCTGCACCGCCGCCCGTGAGCAGGTGAGCGGGCGCGGGGGTGCCGGCGGACCGCCACCCCCGCCTCGTCACAACCCCCGGCTGGGCGAGTCGAACCGCCCGGCGCGGATCTCCCGCAACGCCCGGCGGCGGGTGTCGCCGCGCAGCGTGTCGACGTACAGGCGGCCGTGCAGGTGGTCGGTCTCGTGCTGCAGGGCCCGGGCCAGGAAGCCGCTGCCGGAGATGGTCAGCGGCTGGCCGTGCTGGTCGAATCCGTGCGCGGTGGCGTGCATCGCCCGCGCGGTCGGGAAGTACAGGCCAGGGATCGACAGGCATCCCTCGTCGTCGTCCTGGGGTTCCTCGGACAGTTGCAGCGTCGGGTTGATCAGGTGGCCGCGGTGGCCGTCGGCGTCGTAGACGAACACCTGCGCGCTCACCCCGATCTGGGGTGCGGCCACCCCGGCCCGGCCGGGCGCGCCGAGCAGGGTGTCCATCAGGTCCTGCACGAGGGCGCGCAGGTCGGCGTCGAAGCTGGTCACCGGCTCGCAGGGGGTCCGCAGCACGGGATCGCCGATGATCCGGATCGGGCGCATAGTCATGCCCGGAAGGCTATCCGGCCATTACCCCCGGCGGCGTCCGCACCCGCCGGTCAACCGGCGGGCCGGTCCCGCACCAGGACCTCGATCCCGTCGAGGATGCGGGCCAGCCCGAACTCGAAGGCACGGGCCGGGTCCGCGGCGGCCTGGTACTCCTCGCCCGCGGTGGTGCCCACCCGGGCGGCCAGGGGGAACCGGCGCGGATCGAGGACCTTCTCCAGATACGGGGCGTGGGCGTGCCACCACTGCTGCTCGGTCATGCCGGTGTGCCGGGCGGCCTGCGCGGCCTCGACGGCACCGCGTACCGCGCCGTGGACGTAGCCGTTGACCAGGGTGAGCACCTCGTCCATCTCCAGGTCGGTCAGGCCGATGCCGTCGACGGCGCGCAGTTCGTACTCGTACTTGGCGATCAGGTGGGGGCCCAGCGGGGGCCGGGTCGTGGCGACCTGCAGCAGCCACGGGTGGCGCAGGTACAGCGCCCAGTTCTCCCGGGCGATCTGCGCCAACCGGCCGCGCCAGCCTCCGGGCACGTCGTCGGGGCGGTCGGTCTCGCCGTAGACGCTGTCGAGCATGACGTCGAGCAGCTCACCCTTGCCGGGCACGTGCGTGTAGAGGGTCATGGTGCCCACGCTGAGCCGTTCGGCGACCCGGCGCATGGACAGCGCGCCCAGCCCTTCGGCGTCGGCGACCTCGATGGCCGCCCGCACGATCCGCCCCACGGTGAGGTCGCCGCCCTTGCGGCTGGGCTTCTCCCGGGTCCGCCACAGCAGTGCGAGGCTGCGGGCGGGATCCCCGGTGCCGCTGTACTCGGTGCTCACCCGCCGACTGTAAGGGGGCGTCGGTGGCCCTACGCCGGCGGGACGGTGGGGGCCAGGCCGGTGTCGGCGATCCGGTCGCGCAGCGGCCGGCGGCGCAGCGCCGCGAGGACCGCGTACAGCTCGTCGGCGAGGGGTACGGGCAGCTCGGCGTCGAGCCGGCGCATGGCGGTGGCGGTGGCCGCCCACTCGGCCTCGACGACCGGCAGCAGCGCCCGGGCCCGGGCGGTGAGGGTGACGACGCGCTGCCGGGCGTCGACGCCGGGGGCGAGGGTGACCAGGCCGGCGCGGTTCATCTGGGCGATGGTCTGGCTTGCGGCGGAGTGGGTGACCCCGACCCGGGGGGCGAGGTCGCGGATGGGCAGCGGCCCGTCGGCGACCAGCACCCGCAGCAGGGGCGAGTACCGGGGCCGGTAGTCGGCCAGGTCGAGGTCGGCGTAGACGGCGGCGACGTCGCCGTCGAGCAGCTCCAGGACGTGGCGCAGCAGGGTGCCCAGCGCCTCGCGGTCGGGGGTGGTGGTCACGTCCGCTAATGTAACAGCGCTGTTGCATCTGGGGTGTGGGAGGGAAGCCCGATGTATCCACCGATCGAGCCGTACGCGCACGGCCTGCTCGACGTCGGCGACGGCCAGCACGTCTACTGGGAGACCTGCGGCAACCCCGAGGGCCGGCCCGCCCTGGTGGTGCACGGCGGTCCCGGCTCCGGCGCCACCGCGTCGTGGCGGCAGCTGTTCGACCCGAGCGCCTATCGGATCGTCCTGTTCGACCAGCGCGGGTGCGGGCGCAGCACCCCGCACGCCAGCGATCCGGCCGTGGATCTGTCGGTCAACACCACGGCGCACCTGCTCGCCGACATGGAACGGCTGCGCGAGCACCTGGGCGTCGACCGGTGGCTGCTGTGCGGCGCCTCCTGGGGGTCGTCGCTGTCCCTGGCGTACGCCCAGCGCCACCCGGAGCGGGTCACCGCGCTGGTGCTGTTCAGCGTGGTCGCCAACACCCGCCGGGAGATCGACTGGGTGACCCGGGACATGGGCCGGATCTTCCCCGAGCAGTGGGCCCGCTTCCGCGACGGCGTACCCGCGGCAGACCGTGACGGCGACCTGTCCGCCGCGTACGCCCGGCTGGTCAACGACCCCGATCCGGCCGTGCGGGAGCAGGCCGAGCGCGACTGGTGCGCCTGGGAGGACGTGCACGTCTCCCTCGCCGGCGGCTTCAAGCCCAGCCCCCGCTACGCCGATCCGGTGTTCCGGGCCTGCTTCGTCCGGATCGTGACCCACTACTGGCGCAACCTGGGCTTCCTGCCCGACGGGCAGTTGCTGCGCGACGCCGCAGAGCTGGCCGGCATCCCGGGCGTGCTGGTGCAGGGCCGCCTCGACGTCAGCGGCCCGCCGGACATCGCCTGGCAGCTCACCCGCGACTGGCCGGACGCCCGGCTGGAGATCGTGGAGGCAGGCGGCCACGGCAGCGGCCACGGCGTGGGCGAGCGGGTGGTCGCCGCCCTCGACGAGTTCGTCCGGGCCTGACCCGCCCCGTCGCGAGTCGGACGCCGCGGTCCGCGGCGGCTCAGCCGGCCGCGAGCAGCGCGCGTACCGGGGCGGCCTTCGCGGCCGCCTCGGCGACCTCGGCCGCCGGGTCGCTGCCCCAGGTGATGCCGCCACCGGCCCACAGGTGCAGGTGCTCGGCGTCCGCCGCGGCGGTGCGGATCGTGAGCCCCAGGTCGATCTGCCCGGCGCCGACCCAGCCCAACGCGCCCATGCTGGCGCCCCGGCCGACCGGTTCCAGGGCCGCGATCCGGTCCAGCGCGGCGAGCTTGGGCGCGCCGGTCACCGACCCGCCGGGGCAGACCGCGCGCAGCAGCGCCGCCAGGCCCAGCCCGTCGACGGGCGCCGCCGACACCGTCGACTCCGCCTGCCACAGGTCACACCACCGGCGTACGGCGAACAGCTCGTCCACCCGCACCGAGCCGGTACGGGCCACCCGGGCCAGGTCGTTGCGCTCCAGGTCGACGATCATGACGTGCTCGGCGCGTTCCTTGGCGGAGGCGAGCAGTTCCCGGCGTCCGGCGAGGGTGGCCGGCCGGGTTCCCTTGATCGGCCGGGTGACGAGGCGGCCGCCCTCGAGGGCGATCAGCGTCTCCGGGGAGGCGCAGCCGATCGTCCAGCCCGGCCCGGACAGGGTCCCGCCGTAGCGGGCGCCGGGCAGGGCGGCCAGCCGGGCGAGCGCGGGCCGGGGGTCGCCGACGTACGGTGCGGCGGCGTGGCCGACCAGGTTGACCTGGTAGACGTCGCCGCGGCCGATGGCGGCGCGTACCGCCGCGACGGCGTCGGCGTGCTGGCGGGGTGTCCAGCTGTCCCGCCAGTCCCCCAGCCAGAAGCCGCCCGGGCGGTCTTCGGCGCCTCGGGCGGCCGGCCGGTCGGTGTGGCCGTAGACGACCACCACCAGGTCGGGCAACGCCGGGACGGGGCTGGGCGCGCCCGGCGCCCCGCCGGCGGCCCGGGCACCGGCGGCGGCGGACAGGTACAGGGCGGCGCCGCAGACGCCGTCCGGGTCGTGGGTGCCCGGACGGGCCAGGTCGTCCAGGGCGATCCTGTGGGCGGCGAGGAACTCCTGCGCGAGCGTGGCCGGGTCGCCGCCGTCGGCGGGCCGCCACTGCAGCCGGGCCCGTTCCACGCGTCGTCCCCGGCAGCCGGCGGGGGCGCCCGGCACGTCGATCATGATCTGTGGGAGCGTTTCCACACCGTATGGCCCATTCTCACTCATCCGTTCAGAGGATTTCGGGTGAACAAGGCGTAAGCCTGCTCGATAGCGCGCACTTGCGCTTGGTACTGTGCGTCACTGGTCATGTGAACCATGACACAGCGCCCCCACAGCCCGGAGAACCCGATGTGCCAGCACCAACCCACCTGCCCCTCCGCCGAAGCGACCGACCGCGAAGCCGCCCGGATCCTCGCCTGTTTCCGTGAGCAGGGCTGGAGCCTGCTCTGCAACGGCGTCATCGTCTTCGAGGACACCGGTGAGCTGCTCCCCGACGGCAGCACCATCGCCCCGCACCGCGGGCCCGCCCGCCACGCCCTCGCCGCCTGATCTCACCACGCTGCGTAATCGCAGCGTGGGTCGTCGGCCCAGGCCGGCCCCCGACCGGGTGGCTGCCTCGCCCGGGCCGACGCCCCTGCTGGGGCGGCCCGACGACCGCCCCGGCACCGCGCCTCAGCTCTCGAACGCCTCCGGCGACGGACACGAGCAGACCAGGTTCCGGTCACCGTACGCACCGTCGATGCGCCGCACCGGCGGCCAGTACTTCCCCGCCCGGTCCACTCCGGCCGGGTACGCCCCCACCGACCGCGGATAGGCGTGCGGCCACTCGTCGCCGGAGACCATCGCCGCGGTGTGCGGGGCGTTGGACAGCGGGTTGTCCCCGGCCGGCCACTGCCCCGACGCCACCTTGTCGATCTCCGCCCGGATCGCGGTCATCGCGTCGCAGAACCGGTCCAGCTCGGCCAGGTCCTCACTCTCGGTCGGCTCCACCATCAGCGTCCCCGCCACCGGGAACGACATGGTCGGCGCGTGGAAGCCGTAGTCGATCAGCCGCTTCGCCACGTCGTCGACGCTCACCCCGGTCGCCTTGGTCAGCGGCCGCAGGTCCAGGATGCACTCGTGCGCCACCAGGCCCTTGTTGCCGGCGTACAGCACCGGGAAATGGTCGCGCAGCCGCGCCGCCACGTAGTTCGCGGCCAGCACCGCCGTCCCGGTCGCCCGGGTCAGCCCCTCGGCGCCCATCATCCGCAGGTACGCCCACGGGATCGGCAGGATCCCCGCCGACCCGTGGTTCGCCGCGGAGATGGCCGGGCGGCCATCCTGCGCCGGGCCCGCCGGGTCGCCGGGCAGGAACGGCGCCAGGTGCGCGCGCACCGCCACCGGACCCACGCCCGGGCCGCCGCCACCATGCGGGATGCAGAACGTCTTGTGCAGGTTCAGGTGCGACACGTCCGCACCGAAACGCCCCGGCTTGGCGAAGCCCACCAGGGCGTTGAGGTTCGCCCCGTCGACGTACACCTGGCCGCCGGCGTCGTGCACCTTCGCGCACAGCGACGCGATGCCCGTCTCGTACACCCCGTGCGTCGACGGGTACGTCACCATGATCGCCGCGAGGGCGTCCCGGTGCTTGTCGATCTTCGCATCGAGGTCGACCAGGTCGACGTTGCCGTCCGCGTCGCAGCCCACCACGACCACCCGCATGCCGGCCATCACCGCCGACGCCGCGTTGGTGCCGTGCGCCGACGACGGGATCAGGCACACGTCCCGGTGCCCCTCGCCGCGCTGGCGGTGATACGCCCGGATGGCCAGCAGGCCGGCCAGCTCCCCCTGCGAGCCGGCGTTGGGCTGCACGCTGACCGCGTCGTACCCGGTCACCTCCGCCAGCCAGCCCTCCAACTGGCCGATCAGCTCCCGGTACCCGGCGGTCTGCTCAGCCGGCGCGAACGGGTGCAGGTGGGCGAACTCCGGCCAGGTGATCGCCTCCATCTCGGTGGTGGCGTTCAGCTTCATCGTGCACGACCCCAGCGGGATCATGCCCCGGTCCAGGGCGTAGTCGAAGTCCGACAGCCGCCGCAGGTAGCGCAGCATCGCCGTCTCCGAGTGGTGGCTGCGGAAGACCGGGTGGGTGAGGAAGTCGCTGGTGCGGCGAAGCTCGACCGGCAGCCCGTCCACGGCGGCGCCGTCGAAGGCGGGCACACCGAAGGCCGCCCACACCGCTGCCAGGTGGGCCGGGGTCGTCGTCTCGTCGCAGGAGATCCCCACCCGGTCGGCGTCGACCAGCCGCAGGTTGACGTTGCCCGCGGCCGCCGCGGCCACCACCTCGGCCGCCCGGCCCGGCACCGTCGCGGTGACGGTGTCGAAGAACGCCGCGTCCGCCACGTCGACGCCGCCGGCGCGCAGCCCGGCCGCGAGCCGCGCCGCCATGCCGTGCGTACGCCGGGCGATCGCCCGCAGCCCGTCCGCGCCGTGGTAGACGGCGTACATGCCGGCCATCACGGCCAGCAGCACCTGCGCGGTGCAGATGTTGCTGGTCGCCTTCTCCCGGCGGATGTGCTGCTCGCGGGTCTGCAACGCCAGCCGGTACGCCGGGTTGCCGGCCGCGTCCTTCGACACGCCGACCAGCCGGCCCGGCAGCATCCGCTCCAGGCCCGCCCGAACCGCCAGGTAACCGGCGTGCGGCCCACCGAAGCCCATCGGTACGCCGAACCGCTGGGTGGTGCCGGCGGCGATGTCGGCGCCGATCTCACCGGGCGGGCGCAGCAGCGTCAACGCCAGCAGGTCCGCGGCGACACACACCAGCGCGCCGGCGGCGTGGGCCGCCTCGACGAGCCGGCCGTGGTCGCGGACCGCCCCGGACGCCCCCGGGTACTGCAGGTGCAGGCCGAAGAACTCACCCGGCAGCTCGTCGCGCGCCACGTCGACCACGCGGACGTCGATGCCCAGCGGCTCCGCCCGACTCGTGATCACCGCGATGGTCTGCGGGAGGGTGTCCGCGTCCACCACGTACACCGCGCTCCCGCTCTTCGAGGCGCGCCGCGCGAGGGTCATCGCCTCGGCCGCGGCGGTGCCCTCGTCGAGCATGGAGGCGTTCGCGGTGGCCAGCCCGGTCAGGTCGGTGACCACGGTCTGGAAGTTCAGCAGCGCCTCCAGCCGGCCCTGGCTGATCTCCGGCTGGTACGGCGTGTACGCCGTGTACCAGGCCGGGTTCTCCAGCACGTTGCGGCGGATCACCGCCGGGGTGTGGGTGCCGTGGTAGCCGAGGCCGATCATGGACACGGCGACGGTGTTGCGGGCGGCCAGGGCGCGCAGCTCGGCGATGGCCTCCCGTTCGCTGGCCGGTGCCGGCAGGTCCAGGGTGCCGTGCCAGCGGATCACCTCGGGGATCGCGGCGTCCATCAGCTCGTCGATGGAGCTGTAGCCGACGGTTTCCAGCATCCGGCGCTCGTCGCCCGGGTCCGGGCCGATGTGCCGGTCGGCGAACTGCTCTGCGGTCATGCGCTGCGCTCCTTGTCGGGGCGAGGTCGACGGGTCGGCCTCCCCCTGAGTCGCGCTGACGCGCTCCACAGCGCCTGCCCACGTGGTCCTTTTGCCTGAGAGGTTCCGGGGAGGAATCTGCCCCTTCGGCGCCGCCCGGGTGGTTTCCGGGCGGTCTCTCCCGCGTGGGTGGTACCGGCATGGTCAACGCTACCAGCGACCGTGTTTCCGGCTCATGTCCTACCCCCGCCAGGGCGCTACACCGCCGCCGCCTCCACGGCGGCCACGTCCTCGCGCGCGGGCGCGGCCGGGTCGGCGACGCGGTCGGCCAGGGCGGGCAGCACCTCACCCAGCGGCCGGTCGACCGTCAGGGTGGCGTGCCCGTCGCCGCGGGTCGGCCCCTGGTTGACAATCGCCACGGGAATGCCGAGTTTCGCCGCCCGGATCACGAACCGCCGCCCGGACATGACCGTCAACGACGAGCCGAGCACCAGCAGCGCCCGGGCCCGCTCGACCAGGGCGAAACAGTCGGCGACGCGGGCCGCGGGCACGGTCTCGCCGAAGAACACCACGTCCGGCTTCAGCATGCCGGTGCAGCAGATGCCGCAGCCGACCGTGCGGAACGCGGCGACCGCCGCGTCGGGCAGGTCGACGTCACCGTCGGGGTTGACGTGGGCGACGTGCGCGTCGAAGCCCGGGTTGGCCTGCCGCAGCCGCCGGTCCAGCTCCTCCCGGGAGGTCAGGTTGCCGCAGTCCAGGCAGATCACCTCGTCGAGGCGGCCGTGCAGCTCGATCACCGCGGTGCTGCCGGCGGCGGTGTGCAGCCCGTCGACGTTCTGCGTGATGATGCCCGCGACCAGACCCGCCTGCTGCAGCCGCGCCACCGCCCGGTGCCCCTCGTTGGGGGCGGCCCGGGCGATCAGGCGCCACCCCAGGTGGCTGCGCGCCCAGTAGCGTCGCCGCGCGTCCGGGTCGCGGGTGAACGCCTGGTACGTCATCGGGGTGTGTCGGCGGGCCGCGCCGCTGGGCCCCCGGTAGTCCGGGATGCCCGACTCGGTGGACAGCCCGGCACCGCTGAGCACCACCACATCGCCGGCAGCCACCAGCCGGGTCAACCCGTCGAACGTCCGTGTCACCCGTCCATGCTGCCTCAACAGTCGCCCGACGACGACCGCGCCCGTGCGGAACCCGTGCGAAGGGGACGGCCGCTGGGCCGGTGGGCGGCCCGGCCGGCGGTTAGGTTGAGGGCATGCGAGTCGTCATCGCCGGAGGCCACGGCAAGATCGCCAAGCTGCTCGAACGGGAACTCGCCGGGCGCGGCGACGTCGCGGTCGGGCTGATCCGCAACCCCGAGCACGCCGCCGCGCTGCGCGCCGCCGGCGCCGAGCCGGTCGTGGCCGACCTGGAACACACCGACGTCGACACCGTCGCCGCCCAGCTGGCCGGCGCCGACGCGGTGGTGTTCGCCGCCGGAGCCGGGCCGGGCAGCGGCGCCGCCCGCAAGGACACCGTCGACCGGGCCGCCGCGGTGCTGCTCGCCGACGCGGCGCAACGCGGCGGCGTCCGCCGCTACCTGCTGATCTCCTCGATGGGGGTGGACAAGCCGCCCGCGCCCGGCCGCGACGAGGTGTGGGCGGCGTACCTGCGCGCGAAGAAAGCCGCCGAGGACGACGTCACCGACCGGGACCTCGACGTGACCGTGCTGCGCCCCGGGCGGCTCACCGACGACGAACCGGTCGGGCGGATCACCCTCGCCCGGCACGTCGACCCCGGCGAGGTCACCCGCGCCGACGTGGCCCGGGTGCTGCTCGCCCTGCTGTACGACCCGGACACCGCCGGATTGACCCTAGAACTGGTCGGTGGGGAGACGCCGATCCTCGACGCGGTCCGCGCGGCCGTCGTCCGCTGACCGTCACCCGCCCGACGTCACTGCGCCCCACGACACTCGTCGGCCGCCGTGACGGGGTTCGGCCCGCGGTCAACCGACCGCCGGGCCGAACCCCGCGTCACCGCTCGTGGCGGGGCGGCAGGGCGACCCGCACCCGACCGGCACCCATCTCCGGCGTGCTGTTGGCGGCACTCACCTGGGCGGCGCCGGTGACCTCCGCGGCGATCCGGTCCATCGTCCGGGCCAGCTGCTCGCTGCCGTCGTCGAGGTGCCGGGCCGCCGCCTGCATGTGCGAGATCATCATTTCGCCGAAGATCCGCAACGCCTCCCGCGTCGCCACGGAGTCGTCGAAGTTCGCGCCGGAGCTGTTGCGGTAGTTGGCCACCGCCTGCTCGGCCTCCTGCTTCGCCTCCTCCGCCGCCGCACGCATGTAGCTCTCGTACTGCGTCTGGGCGTACTCGGCCACCCGCCGGGCGTAGTCGTGAGCCTGGGCGATGATCTGCTCGGCCTCCCGCTGGGCCGCCGACAGCAGGTTGACCTCCTTCGCCGCGGGCAGCTTCGCCGCCGCGCCGGCGCTCGGAATCACCCCGTGCCGATGCAGCTCCAGATGGTCGTTGAGCCGCTCGTTCTCGGCCCGCAGATTCGCGACGTGCGTCGCCAGCAGGTCCAGCTCGTCGGCCACCTGCATCCGGAACCGGTCCACGTCCGTCGGGTCGTACCCGCGGCGGGTGAACGACGACGTGCCGAACTCCCACCGGCGCACCCGGTCGGAGGTCATCCGGACCTGCACCGTGCTGGAGACCTGGGCCCCGTCATACCTGCTGATCGGGGTTGCGTTCACCGGACACCTCCGGAATCGTCCTGGGCGGTCGCCGTCCGCCACGTAGGACCGTACCAGTGCTTACCGAAACCCTCGTGGTGCAGCTGGCCGGCGTGATAACCCGCCCTGGTCAACATCGTCACGGAATGGCTGACCATCTCGTCCGACCCGCAGATGTAGACATGCCGGGACCGCCAGTCCCCGTCGGCCAGCGCCCGGTCCACCACGTGCGTGAACTCCCCCGGTCGCTGGAAGTCCGACCCCACCACGTAGGTGATGGTCAGCCACGGGTACGACGCGGCCAGCTTGTCGATCGCCTCGGTGTCGTAGAACTCGGCCCGCGAACGGGCCCCCAGGTAGAGGTCGACCCGACGGTGGGAACCCTCCGCCGCGATCTGCTCCACCAGCGACTTGATCGGGGCCCAGCCGGTGCCGCTGGCCAGCAGCAGCAGATCCGCCGACCCGGCCGGCCACAGCGTCAACCGGTCCCCCACCGGCGCGGCCAGGTGGATCTTGTCACCTACCGAGCACCCGTACACCAGCCGCGAGGACACCGCGCCACCCGGTGCCGCACGTACGTGCAGCTCCAGGGTGCCGTCGGCGCGCGGCGCGTTCGCCGGCGAGTAGAACCGCCACGACCGCACCGCCGGGTGGGACACCCCGATCGACTGGCCCGCCGTGAACGGCAGCAGGTACTGCGGACGCAGCGTCAGCACCGCCAGGTCGAACGTCCGCCGCTCGTGCCCGAGGATCTCGGCCACCCACCACGGCGGGTTCACCGACTCGGCAGCCTCCGCGGCGTCGATCATCACCTTCGAGACCAGCCCGTACGCGGCGGCCCAGTCCTGGGCCAGCTCTTCGGTCCACGCCTCGCCGAGGAAGTGCTGCAGCGTCGCCAGCAGCGCCTCACCGACCGCCGGGTAGTGCTCGGGGCGCACCGCGAACTTCCGGTGGTCGGCACCGAGATCCTGCAGGAACCCGACCAGGCTGTCGATCTGGTCCACGTTGGACACGATGTGCCCCAGCGCGGTCACCAGCCGGTCCCGTTGCCCGGCCATGTTCGTGGGGAACATCTGCCGGGTGTCCGGATGGGCCAGGAACAACGTTGAATAGAAATAGAGCGGCACCTGGTCGCTGTAGGCGGCGACCAGGGACCAGCTCTGCTTCAGCCGTGCGGCGTCCACACTCAGGCGTCCGTCCCGCGTCCCTCGGCCACGACCTGGTCCTGCACCTTCTCCAGGACGACCTGCACGTCGGTGACGATGTCCGCCGGCACACCCAGCTCCGTCAGCGTCGCGGTCAGGTGCTCGCCGACCTTGACGTAGTGCGCCACCGGGATGTTCAACGGCTTGTGCGCCTCGGCCAGGTCACGGCCGGCGTACTCGTTCGGGCCGCCGAGCACGACCGTCAGCATCAGCGCCAGGTGCCGGCGCTGCTCCGCCATGTTGATGTCGGCGAAGTAGCCGACGAGCTCCGGGTCGGCGAGCACCTTGTCGTAGAACAGGGCCACCGCGGCCTTGACCGAACTGGCGCCGCCGATGCGCTCGTAATGCGAGGGCGCGGTCTCTTCAATAACCGTCACGGTCGTTCCTTCCAGGGTGCAGGGCCGCGCCGGGGCGGCGCGGAGGGGCAACCGGTCGGCTGGCGGGGAGTTGCCGTGACGTCGTTGCCAGCGCGACCGTGTGGGACCCTAGCGCGCTATCCGGGCCACGTCACGTCCGGCCTATCAGATTCCTGACAGCGGCCGACCGGTCGCGCCGTCATCATCCGCACGGATGGGCACCTGGCCTTTACGGCCTGTCATCGGTGGCGCACCGCTCCACGTGACACCTTCCATCGTGGACAAGCAGCTCACCGCGCTGACCACGACGCCGACGACCCACCCGTGCGACCACCCCGCGACGCTATCGGACACCGCCACGGCACGCCAACGGACGAGTCCCACCAACCGGACCGGCCCGGTCGCGTCGACACACTGCGTCACCAACAAGGAATCGCGCCGGGCCTCAGCCGCGACGCGATCCCACAACTCTCCCCTGGCCGGTTCAGCCCGCCCGGCGCCGCGCCCGACGCGCCGCCAGCTCGTCACCCAGCGACTCCGGCGAGTCGTCGCCCGCCGGCTCGGCCGGCTCCGGGCCACCCACCTGCTCCGCCGGCAGATGCGACAGCGATCCCTGGATCTCCTTGAAGGCACCGCCGATCGCGATGCCGAAGACCCCCTGGCCACCCTGCAACAGGTCGACCACCTCCTCCGGCGACCGGCACTCGTACACCGATGTCCCGTCGGAGATCAACGTGATGCCCGCCAGGTCCGCCACCCCACGCGAGCGCAGCGCCTCGATCGCCTTCCGGATGTTCTGCAACGACACCCCGGCGTCCAGCAGCCGCTTCACGACCTTCAACACCACGAGGTCACGGAAGGAGTACAGCCGGGACGTCCCCGAACCCGACGCGTCCCGCACGCTCGGCACCACCAGCCCTGTCCGGGCCCAGTAGTCCAACTGCCGGTAACTGATACCCACCGCGTGGCATGCGGTCACACCCCGGTAACCCACCACGCCGTCACTGTCGGTGCCCGGCTCGGGCGGCGCCACGCCCGCCTGCTGCTCCGTACCCGGACCAGGATCTCGCGGCTCGTGCATCCGGACAACCTCCCCGCCCGTGCGGTGACGCGTCGGTTCCCCGTACGCGCACCCCTCGATACCGCAACCCTATAGCGGCCCACCGGAGTTACCACGGAGGAAACACCACGACACGCCGCGCCGCCACCGGAAGATCACCCACAGCAAAAGACCGTCACGATGAGTGACGGTCTTTTGTCGGTCCACGCCGGCCATCCCGGCCGGCACTCAACCCGCGAAGTCCTCCGGCCGCACCTGCTCCAGGAACTCCCGGAACTTCTCCACCTCGTCCTCCTGCTCGTCCGGGATCACGATCCCCGCCTCGCTGAGGACCTGCTCGGCACAACGAATCGGAGCCCCGACCCGCAACGCCAACGCGATGGAATCGCTCGGCCGCGCCGACACCCGCACCCCGTCACCGATCAACAGATCGGCGTAGAAGACGTTCTCCTTCAACTCGGTGATCTCCACCGCCCGCAACGGCGCCTGCAACGCCGCCAGCACGTCCCGCAGCAGATCATGAGTCAACGGCCGCGCCGGCTTGACCCCCTGCTGCTCATAGGCGATGGCCGTCGCCTCGACCGCGCCGATCCAGATCGGCAGATAGCGGTCCCCCTCGACCTCCCGCAGCAGGACGATCGGCTGGTTGCTGGGCAGCTCCACCCGAACTCCGACCACGCTCAGCTCGCGCACCGCCGCCTCCGTGTCGTTGTCACCTACGCCCGCACCGCGCCCTTCCCTGCACGGTACACGGACCGCGACACGAGAATCCCATACGCTACGTGCACCACGCCTCGCCAGAAAGGGGTTACCCCGGCAAGCCTACGACACGCTTGCCGAGCCAGATCTTTCCGCGCCCACCCCACGGCCTGGGGCCGGGCGCCTCACGACACCCGGCCCCACAAGCTCACCGACCCAACGTCGACCGCAGCCCCACCCGCACCAACGCCGCGTGCAGCTGCTGCGACAACGCCACCAACTCCCGCGCCGTCTCCGCCGCCCGAGCCCGCGCCGCCGGATCACTCTGCCGCGCCAACGGAGCCACCAACTGCGCGAACAGACCGACCTCCCGATCCGCCGCCGTCCGATAGCCCCGCAGATGCCGCGGCTCCAACCCGTACGCCGCCAACCCCGCAACCGCCCGCGCGATGATCAACGCGTCCGCGTCGTACCAGCCCGGCGGATCCGACACCAGCACGCCGAGCCGCTCCAACTCGGCCAGCGTCGACTCGTCGATGCCACTGCGGGAAATCAGGTCCGCCCGCCCCAGCCGCCCCTCGGACGACTCGGCGGGCCCCGCGGTCTCCCGGCCCGGCACCTCACCACCGGGACCGACCGCCACCAACGTCGGCCGCTGCCGCCCAGGCGCCGCACCCGACGCGTCCCATTCCGCCAACTGGTCACGGATCACCCGCAACGGCAGATACTGGTCCCGCTGCGCGGTCAACACGAACCGCAACCGCGCCACATCGTCCCAGCTGTACTTCCGGTACCCCGCCGGCGTCCGCTGCGGCTCCACCAGGCCCTCAGCCTCCAGGAACCGCAACTTCGAGATGGTGACGTCCGGGAACTCCACCCGCAGCTGCGCCAACACCTCACCGATGCTCATCAGCGGAGTGGAACGCGCCGCCCCGGGCGACGCCGAAGCCGCAGGCTCGTTCACCCCCGGCCGGCCTCCTCCGGACGCGGACCGGCGATGAACACCACCCGGAACTTGCCGATCTGCACCTCGTCACCATTGCTCAACGTGGCAGCCTCGACCCGCTCCCGGTTCACGTACGTGCCGTTCAGGCTGCCCACGTCCCGCACCGTGAACGTGCCACCATCCCGGTGGAACTCGGCGTGCCGCCGAGAAACCGTCACATCATCGAGGAAAATGTCACTGTCGGGGTGCCGGCCGCTCGTCGTCACATCGTGGTCCAACAGGAACCGGGCACCCGCATTCGGGCCGCGACGAACCACCAGCAGCGCCATCCCCGGCGGCAACGAACCGGACATCCGGCCCGGCACCACGTCGGTGTCCGGTCCCTCCAGCACTTCCTCGAGCGAACCGAGATTGAGCGTCGAAGTGACGTCGAGTGGGGGGAACTCGTCGTCTGGGCGCGTCATGGGGACCACCTCACGGATCTGTTCGGTCAGCGTCGGAGTAATGGCGGGTCTGGCCGCCGGGCAGTCACACACCCGGCGGCTGGCTCCCCGTGCCCGGGAAGGCGCATTCCACAACGCTCAACTATTGGGTTCTCGGTCGACTGGGCGAGCCTAGCCAGCGCCGAAAAGCAGGGCAACCGGACGCGCGGAGACGAGCCCCGCCGCCCGGCACGACACGATCAGCTCTCAGTGAGCTCGCGGTACGCACCAGCGGTCAACAAACCCTCGACCGCCGCCGGGTCATCCGGAGTGATCTCCACCAACCACCCCGCACCGTACGGGTCGGTGTTGATCAGCTCAGGGGTGTCGGCCAACGCCTCGTTGCGCGCCGCCACCGTGCCGCTCAGCGGCGCGTAGATCTCCGACACGCTCTTGGTCGACTCGATCTCACCCAGCGACGCACCCGCGGCCACCACCGCACCCGCGTCCGGCAACTGGACGAACACGATGTCACCCAGGGCATCCTGCGCGAAGTGCGTGATACCGACCCGGACGGCACCGCCGTCACCACCCGCCACCCACTCGTGCTCGGCGGTGTATCGCAGATCCTCAGGAATCACCAGCTGCGTCCTTCATCCATCGGTGCACCGGAAGAACCGGCGCGGCTGCCGCGACCGGTCAGGAAACCGGTCGGGCGTGTTCCAGCTTGATCGGCGCGTGCAGCTGCGAAACCTCGACAGCCTCACGATCCTCGACGATCACGTTACCGCCGGCATCCGACACCGATGCGACCACCCCGCCGGGGATGTTCAACGCCGTGCGCATCGTCGCCGAATCACCGATCACCAGGATGGTGTACGGACCGGTCAACCGCCGCCCGTCCACCATCAGGCCGCCGCCCTGCGCATCCACGAAATAGGTCGACGCGATGATCCGCACCGCCGAGCCGTCCGACCCGAGGATCTGCATCGCCTCCGCGCCCGCCCCCCGCAACTCCTGCACCGCGTCCAGGATCCGCATCGACGACATCGCCTTGTCCCCGCCCTGGAACCGCACCGACAGGCCCGGCCCCACCGCCGGCAACGTGCCCGCCAGAATGCCCAGCTCGTCCGCCCGCCGCGTCGCCTCGTCCAACGCCGCCTGCCGGCCCTGCTCACCCGAGCGCAACTGCCGCTGGCTGTCCTCCAACGCCGCGATGTCCTGCCGCAGCCGCCGCTCCCGCGAATCCAGATCCGACGAGATCCGGACCAGGTCCTCCTCGCGAGTCGCCGCCAGGGTCGGATCCGTCGACGTCGTCTTCAACTGCACGACCAGGGTGAACCCCAGCAACGCCAACAGCACCGCGATCATCGCACCCGCGGACGTCAACCGCCGCGACAACGGCACCGGCTCCGCCACTGCCACCGACCCGTCCGGCCCGTCACCCTCCGGCTCATCCGCCGGCGGCGCCTCCGCCTCCCGCTCGGCCGGCGCCAACGGGCTCAACTCGTCCGGATCGGGCGCGTCCGGCCGCGGATCCGGCTCACCCGCCGGACCCGAGGGCCGCGCCGGCTCCGCCGGCTCCGGCCAACCGGTCCCCGTCTCCCTGTGCTCCTCGCTCATCGCCACAAACCTACGCCCGGAACAGGTGCCGGCGGATCGCCGCCACGTTTCCGAAGATGCGCACCCCGAGCACGACCACCACACCGGTCGACAGCTGACCACCCACGCCCAACTGGTCCCCCAGATACACGATCAGAGCCGCCACCAGCACGTTCGAGATGAACGACACCACGAACTGCTTGTCGTCGAAGATCCGGTCCAGCTTCGCCCGAACCCCGCCGAACACCGCGTCGAGCGCCGCCACCACAGCGATCGGCAGGTACGGCTGCAACGCCGCGGGCACCGTGGGATCCAGATACACCCCGAGCACCACACCGACGAGCAACGCCAGCACCGCGATCATCGACCACCTCCGGAGGGGCTGGTAGACGCCCCGGACCGGGACGGCCCGGGGCTGGAAGAACCGGCGATGCCCGAACCCGACGCCGACGGGCTCGGACTCACCGAGGGCTCGGCGTAGCGTAGCCGCGGCTGGGGGGCCGCCGGCAGAGTGAGATCCGCCGCCTTCTTCACCCCGAACGACATCCCGGTGCTCCGCGCCACCTCACGCATGAGGGCCGCCGCCCGACTGTCGTCGAACCGCTCCCGCATCGAACCCGGGCCGATCGCCGTCACCTCGTACGGGCTCGTCACCGGCCGGTAGTCCACCAGGATCGCCTCGCCCGCCGTGCGGATCGTCGACGTCGCCGTCAACCGCTGCCCGTTGATCGCGACCGCCTCCGCGCCGGCCGCCCACAGATCGTTCGCCACCTTCTGCAGGTCCGAGTACAACACCTGGGACGGACCGGCATCCGCGCCGGTCACCGCGTTCTTGTCGCGCGGCGCGTCGGCCAGCCGCACCACGACACCGTCGCCGCGCACCCGACCCAGGCCCGTGCCGGCCTCCAGGTTCCGCAGCCGGGAGGCCTGCGAACCGCTCAACGCCGCGTCCCGCTCCCGGCCGACCTCCTCGCGCAGCTTGTCCGCGCGGTCCGTCAACCGGTCCGTCTCCGCCTCGCGCTGCTTGATCTCGGTGATCAACCCGGCCCGAGCCTTGGTCCGGCTCGGCTCCTCCGCGACCGTCTCCCGATAGGCCACCGCGAACAGGAACCCGATCACCACGATCACCGCCAGGCTGACCGGACGGGCCAGCTGCCGCCACCGCGACTGCGGCACCTGCGGCCGCCGCGCCGCCGCGTCGGCGTACCCGGGATCGAGGGGATTGCGGAACAGTTCGGTGAGGAAGTCCGGCGCGTACACCCGGGCCGACGGGTCACGGCCCTTGTCCCGGGGCGGCGCCGTCACGCCGCCGCTCCCGCGCGCCGGGCCCGCATCGCCCGGACCAGACGGCTGGCCTGTACCACGTACATCACACCGGCCACCCAGTAGAGCACCAGGCCCCACCAGGCCAGCCCCCAGCCGATCGCCCCGGCCGCCGTGGCGACGGCCGGCGACGCGGCGGCCAGCAGCAGAATCGGGAACGCGGCCAGCAGCAGGAACGTGGCCGTCTTGCCGACATAGTGCACCGGTGGCGGACCGTAACCGTAGCGGCGCAGCACCGCGAGCGAGCCGAGCAGGAGCAGCTCGCGGGCCAGCAGCGCCGCGGTGAACTGCCACGGCACCACCGCGCGCGCGGTGAACGCCAGCAGCGTGGCCAGGATGTAGAGCCGGTCGGCGAGCGGGTCGAGCAGCTCACCCAGGCGGCTGACCTGATCCAGCCGGCGGGCGATCCAGCCGTCCACCCAGTCGCTGGTGCCGCCGATCGCCAGCACCACGATCGCCGCCACGTCCGCCCGGACCACCAGGAAGAGGTAGAGGAAGAGCGGTACGCCGAGGAGCCGAACGAAACTGATCAAGTTCGGCAGGGTGAGCACCCGGTCCCCCACGACCGCCGTACCGCCGGGAGCCGGATGCTCCGATGGAGCCGGCCGACGCGACACCGAACCCTCCCTCCGCAGCACGGTCCGACGGCCGACCGAGATCGGCCGCGTCTCCTCCGGACGTGCGCGTTGCCGGCCGGTCAGCGCCGGCGCCCTGTGCGATCCCGGGCTGGGACCTCCCCGATGCGGCCCACGATCGCGGCGATCGTGGGCCGGCCAGTTGCGCTGCCACTATATCGGGCCGCTCCGACCGGTTCCGGGCCGTGTTTCCGGGGCTGGGTCGTCGTGTCTCTGGTGCCGTGTCGCACCACCCGTACGGCGTCCTAGGACGCTAGCTGGCAAGCGGGGCCGCGGCGCAGCGGATGGACCGGTCAGGCCGTACGAACGGCGGTGGAGTCGGCATCGGCCGGCACGGCGCCCAGCGCCGCCGCCTGACCGAACGCGACCAGGGCCAGCAGCAGCTCGTGCTGGACCCGGTTGGGCATCCGGTCCAGCACCGCCTGGACCGCCTGGTGCCGCCGCTCGGTCAACTCCCGCAGCAGGGTCTCGGCCGCCCCGGTGGGGATCAGCCGCACCTCGCGCCGGTCCCGGGGATCCGCCGCGCGGCGCAGCAGGCCGACCGCCTCCAGCCGGTCACAGAGCCGGCTCGCCGACGACGGTACGACCTCCAGCAGCTCGGCCAGCCGGTTCACGTTGGTGTTCGGGTGCGACATGATCAGCGACAGCACCCGCAACTGCGTCGGGGAAACGGGAACGGTGTGCGGGGCGGTCGCCGAGTCGAGCACACCGATGAGCGCCTCGGCAGCCGCATCGATGGCCGCAGCCAGGTCCGGAGGTCGCTCCACCCGCTGTCCCCCTGCGATCGTCCCGCTCGTGTTCACCCCGCCGGTCCGGTTACTGCCCGCCCGCGCTGTCAGGAGGGCTGGAACCGCGCCAGTCCAGGCAGACGACGACCGCGTCGTCGCGGAGATCCGCGTCGGCGTGGTACGCGTGCAGTTCGCGCATCACCGTACCAACTGCTTCGGTCGCCGGCTGCAACCGAGTGGAGCGCATTGATCGCGCCATCGTCCTCTCCCCGTAGGGCTCCCGGCCGTCCGGCTCCGCCGCGTACACCCCGTCGCTTACCACGAAGAGCCGGTCCCCCGGCTCCACCGTGAACTCCTGAGCGTCGTACCGGGTCTCGGCGAACATGCCCAGCGGCAGCTGCTGCTCGAGCGCGATCGGGGCGACCGTGCCGCCGCGCAGCCGCAGCACGTGCGGTGAGCCCGCGTCGACCGCCTTCACCAGGCCCCGCCGGGTGTCCATCTCCAGCAGCAGCGTGGCCACGTGCCGGCTCCCCCGGTGCTCGTAGAAGATCGTGTCCGAAGCCAGCTCGGCCTGCTCCACCAGGCTCCCGCCGGAGCGGCGCGCGTTACGCATGGCGTTGACGGTCACCGCGGTGAGCAGGGACGCGGCCAGGCCGCTGCCGGCACCGTTGAGCACCGTGAGGGTGAGCCGGTTCCCGTCCACCGACCAGTCGAAGTGGTCCCCGCTCACCGTGTACGCCGGCTCGAGCTGCCCGGCCAGCACGAAGTCGCCGTGCGTGACGCTGCGCCCGGGCAGCAGGTCCCACTGCATCTCGGCGGCCATGCTGAGCCGTTCCCGCCGGCGGGCGCACCGGTACCGGTCCGTCTCCCGGTCGGCCGCCCGCAGTGCGACAGCCAGGTCGCCCGCGACGTCCAGGGCCGCCTCGACGATCCCCGGGTCGGGCGCGGCCGGTAGCTCGACCATCAGCACCCCGAGCCGCTCGCCCCACACCGACAGCGGCAGGTAGGCCCGGCACCGGCCGTCCTGGCCGGTGTCCAGCACCGGCTGCTGACTGCTGAAGCACCGCTGTGCCATACCTCGGCAGGCGAGGAAGCCGCCGTCGGGCAGGTCCGGGTCGAGCACCGGCCAGAGCCCGCTGGACCGGTAGTCGGCGATGAACACCTCGGTCCGCGACACGTCGAGCGCTAGGCGGATCGCCCGGTCGGCGGCCTCCGCCAACTGGTCGGGCGGCGCCGCCCGCAGCGCGCGCGACACCTGTCCGGGCGCATCCGGCATGCTCATCCTCCGAAGACGACTATTGCTATAGGGCAAGCATGATACGGAGAAGGATCGAGCGCCGGCTGCCCGGTACCGGCCGGTCGCGACCGCCCGCCCGCCCACCCGTCCGACCTGCGGGGATGCGCGTGCCGAGGAATCCGGCCGCCGTGCCGCACCGGCGGCAGCCGGCGGTGGCCGGGTGACAGGTCCGGCTCCGGCGTATCGCCCCGGCGCCGCACCGCCCGCCGTGATACTGGCCGCGGGCGTCCGGCGGCCAGGAGGTGCAGCGGTGAACTCGGCGAACGGTGCGGCGGTGGTGGTCGGGGTGGACGGCTCGGAGTCGGCGCTGCGAGCCGTCCACCTCGCGGCGGCCGAGGCCGCCCGACGCCACCGGCCGCTGCGGGTGGTGCACGGCTTCGTCTGGTCGCTGCTGCGCGTATCAGGGGAACCGCCCGCCGGTGGACCACCCGGCAGCGGCCTGCGGCACCAGGCCGAGGAGTTGGTCGCGGCGGCGGTCGCCGCCGCGGAGGCGGCCGCGCCCGGGCTGCGCGTCTCGGGGGAGATCATCGACGGGCAGGCGTCGGCGGTGCTGCTCGGCGAGTCCCCCACCGCCACGATGATCGTGCTCGGCGACCGCGGCCTCGGCGGTTTCGCCTCCCTGGTGATCGGCTCGGTGGCCGTCCAGGTCGCCGCGCACGCCGACTGCCCGGTGCTGGTGGCCCGCGGCGCGCAGCGACCGGCCGGCCCGGTGGTGGTCGGGGTGGACGGCTCGGTCATCTCCCGGGCCGCGGTCGAGTTCGCCGCCGAGGAGGCGGCACTTCGCGGCGCCCGGCTGCACGCCGTGCACGCCTACACCCACCCGGTCTCGACCGGCCCCGCCGACATGCAACCCCTGGTGTACGAGGAGAGCCAGCTGCGCGGCGAGGAGGACCGGATCATGGCGGAGTCGCTCACCGGGCTGGACGACCGCTACCCGGACGTGCCGCTGACCCGCGAGGTGGTGCACGGCCGACCGGTCGCCGTGCTCACCGAGACCACCCGCACCGCCCAACTGATGGTCGTGGGCGGGCAGGGCCGGGGCGAGCTGACCGGTCTGCTGCTGGGGTCGGTGAGCCAGGGGGTGCTGCACCACGCCGATTGTCCGGTGGCCGTGGTCCGCTCCCCCGACTGAACGGTTGGCACCGCCGCGGGCGGGTAGACGGTCCGGACAGCCCCAGCGACCGGAGGAGGCGGGGATGCCAGGACCACGGCCGGGCAGCAACGCGTACGACAAGGAACGGGCGCGGCTGCGCGATCTCATCGAGAATTCCGGGCGCGCGGCCGATCAGGAGGCGAACCAGGTCGCGAACCGGATCCTGCAGGACGACCGCGGCCAGCGGGGCGTCGTACGGGGCGAACGGACGTTCGGCCCCAAGGGCGAGCGCGAACCGGGCGATCCGAAGTGAGGGCTACGCCCGTGGTCGACGGCGCCATCGCCGGCGCCGTCGGCACCGCCGCGTTGAACATCGTCACCTACCTGGACATCGCGACCCGGGCCCGCCCGGTGAGCAGCACGCCGGAGGAGAGCGCCGGGCGGCTGGCCGACGCGGCGCACCTCGACCTGGGGCCGGAGAAGAAGGCGGCCAACCGGCGGTCGGGCATCGGGGCCATCATCGGTTACGCCACCGGCATCGCCGCCGGGGCCGCCTTCGGCGTGTTGGCAGCCCGGCGGCGGATCCCGCTGCCGATGGCCGCGGGACTGCTCGGCGGCGGGGTGATGGCGACCTCCGACGGGTCGCTCGCCGTGCTGGGCGTGAGCGATCCCCGGACGTGGCGGCGAACCGACTGGGTGGCGGACATCGTGCCGCACCTGGCGTACGGAATGGCGGCCGCAGCCACCTGGCGGAGGCTGCGGCCGCCGACGCGGCGGGGTCGTTAGCGGCCCCGCCCGCTCTCGTCGTCGGCCACCGGCTCGCCGGCCGGGCCGTACGGCGACACCTGCCCCTTGGGCACCGGCCGCCCGACGTCCGCGTTGGACGAACCGCGGTTGCGCGGATTCCCCGCGGCGCCGGGCACCTTGCTGTCCTGGCTGGTGGCACCCCGGTTGTTGCGGCGGAACTCCTCCTGCTGCGGATTGACCACGGGTCTCTCCTTCCCGGTGGGAGCACGCGGCGTGGGCCGCGCACGTGACCGGCGTACCCGCCGGGGCCGAGCGCATTCCGGGCCCGGGCGGGCGTCTGGGCCGGCCCGCGGCGGGTACGCCGACGGGATGCCGAACGATCGGAACGTGGCGCGGGCGCTGCTGGACCGGCAGGATCGCACGTACGCCGAGGAGGCGGGGATCGCGCTCGCCGACCGGCCCGCGCCGCTCTACCAGCTGCTGGTGCTCGCGACGCTGCTGAGCACCAGGATCCGGGCCTCGGTGGCGATGGCGGCGGCCCGGGAACTCTTCGCCGCCGGCTACCGGACCCCGCAGGCCATGGAGGCGGCGAGCTGGCAGGACCGGGTGGACGCGCTCGGCCGGGGGCACTACCGCCGGTACGACGAACGCACCGCCACCATGTTGGGCACCGGTGCGCGGCTGTGCCTGGACCGGTGGCACGGGGACCTGCGCCGGATGCACCGGGAGGCCGACGGTGACCGCGACGCGCTGCGCCGGCTGCTGATCGAGTTCCCCGGCATCGGCCCGACCGGCGCGGACATCTTCCTGCGCGAGGCGCAGACGGTGTGGCCGGACGTCCGCCCGTACGCCGACCGGCGGACGCTCGCCGGGGCGCGACGGCTGGGCCTGCCGGCCAACCCGGGCGGGTTGGCCGGGCTGGTGGGCGAGGCCGACTTCGGGCGGCTCGCGTCGGCGCTGGTGCGGGTGGCGCTCAGCGAGGAGTCGGCGCGAGAGGTCAGCCGGACGGCCGCGGCGCGCTGAACCGCACGGGGCCGGATCGGGCGTTACTTGGCCGCGGGTCGGGTCAGGTAGTAGACGAGCAGGGCCGCGAGCACGGCGATCAGCACGACGCCGCCGGAGACACCGCTGCCCTCGCCGCCGTTGCTGCGGTGCCCGGTGGCGCCGAAGTAGATCACCGCGAGCCCGACCAGCACCGCGATGGACGTCCGCAATCCTCGGTCCCTCACAGCTCGGCACGGTACGTCCGGTCAACGCCTGTCCATACCGTTTTCGGCCACCGGTCCCCCGTCCGGGGTACAACCGCGCCAGCTGGTCGCCGGGCCGCCGGTCGCGGCTCACCGCTCGAGGCCGCCGGCTCACGGCTCCGGGCCCCCTGTGGCGGGGCCGCGCAGGCGTACCCGGCGGATCGCCCGGTCGGCGACCTCCACCACCTCGATGGTGAGCCCAGGCAGCCGCACCCGCTCTCCCGGGCCGGTGGGCAGGCGCCCCAGCCGGGCCAGGACCAGCCCGGCGACCGTGGCGTACTCCCGGGACAGCGGGAACGTCAACTGTACGCCGGCATCGGGCAGGTCGTGCAGCGGGAAGTCGCCGGGGATCACCAGTGCGCCGTCCGGCTCCCGCACCGCCCGGCGCACGTACCGGTCGGTCTCGTCGTACACCTCGCCGACGACCTCCTCGAGCAGGTCCTCCATGGTGACCAGGCCGTCGATCCCGCCGTACTCGTCGACCACGAGTGCGAGCTGCTCGTGACGTTGGCGCAGGTGGCGGATGGCCTCGGCGACCGGCAGGGTGCCGGGCAGCAGCAGCGGCTGCCGGGCCCGCTGGCCGGTGGTGACGCCGTCGCCGTTCACCAGGTCGCGGATGTGCACCACCCCGCACACGTCGTCCAGGCCGCCGGGGCCGGTGACCGGCGCGCGGGAACGCCCGGCCGCGGCGAGCCGGCGAATCGCCTCCGGCGCCGACATCGCCGCCGGCAGGATCATCACGTCGCGGCGCGCCACGAGGATCTCCCGCAGCGTACGACCGGCGATCTCGAACGCCCCGGCGACGATCTCCCGCTGCTGCGCCGACAGCCCGCGCTGGGTGGCCAGCATCTCCCGCAGCTCCTCCTCGGTCACCTCCGGCCGGCTCGCCCGGGGATCCCCGCCGGCCAGCCGGACCAGCAGGTCGGTGGTGCGGCTGAGCAACCACACCGCCGGGCGGGACAGGCTGGACAACAGGTCCAGCGGCGCGGCGCTGAGCAGTGCCCAGCGTTCGGCCCGCTGCATGGCCAGCCGTTTCGGGGCGAGCTCGCCGACGACCAGCGTGATGAAGGCCAGCACGATCGTCACCAGCAGCACCGCGACCGGGTGCGCGGCCCGGCCGAGAAAGCCCAGCGGGCCAGCCAGCCGCTGCGCGAGGGACACCGCGGCGGCCGCCGAGGCCAGGAATCCGGCGAGGGTGATGCCGAGCTGGATGGTGGCCAGGTAGCGGTTCGGCTCCCGGGCCAGTCGGACCAGCCGCGCCCCGCGGCGCCCCGCTCGGCCCAGCCGCCGCAGCTGCCCCTCGCGCAGCGTCACGATGGCCATCTCGCTGCCGGAGAGCGCCGCGTTGACCAGCACCAGGACCAGCACGAGGATGAGCTGCCCGCCCATCCGAACCCCCTTCCGGCCCGACGGTCAGTCGTTCTCCAGGTCGTCCAGGGAGATCGCGTGGGTCATCAGCCACCGGGCCAGCGCGGCCATCCCGAACAGCCACAGCGGCGCCGACTCGGTGGTGCCGTTCGTGGCGAAGATGGCGAACCGCAGGTCCGGTGCCCGGTACGCCTCGATCCGCCACTGATGGTTCTTGTCCCGCCAGACCGCCGAAGGGTCCATGGCGTCACCGTAGGTGACGAGGCGCCCCCACCGGTGCCGGTTGGCCCACGCGCGCGGCTCACCAGGCGGGCACGACGTAGTCCCCGAGCAGCTCGCCCAGCCCCGCCACGGTGGCGGACAGGACCAGACCGCCGAGCAGCAGCCAGCCCAGTCCGGCCCAGCCGGTGCGGCGGGGCCCGGCCGACGGCACGTCGCCCCGCCACCGCTCCCGGTACAGCCAGGCGAGCAGGCCGACGCCCAACGGCAGCGAGCCGATCCAGAACCAGTACCAGCGGGTACCCGCCACCGGTGGGGGCCCGGTCACCAGCACGACCAGCCAGCCGAGGCCGAGTGCCGCGCCGAGCAGCCCCGCCGCGCCGGCGAGCCGGTCGGCCGGCGCGACCCCGCCACGACTGCCCGCCGCCTGGGCGAGCGGGTCGTCGACGGGGTCGCTGCCGTACGGCGCGCCTCCGTCCGGGGCTCCCACACTCGCGTAGCGGACCTGCCCGTCGGGACGGCTCCAGACGACCATCGAGCCTTCCGACGCGTACCGGGGGCGCGGCCGGCGGCCCCAGGCACCGACGTCGGTGGCCCAGCCGTCGGCGCGGGACCAGGTGACGACCCGATCCGCACGGAGGTCGCGGTCCCACTCCGCCTGGTCGGCGGCGCGGGGCGCCGTCCACCAGGCGAGGGCCGCCCAGACGAGCCAGCACACGACCACCGCGACCGGGAAGGCGCGACGGCGCAGGCGTGCCAGGCCGAGGCGGGCGGTGTCGTGGGGCGGTGTGATCATGGCGTCACCCTGGCATGCCGGCGCAACGAGTCAGCCCGGTGGTGCCACCACCTCACGGGCGTCGTCGGGCAGCCGGCGGGTGGCACCGCGCCGGTCCAGCAGCTCCAGCAGCGGCACCGCCACCCGGCGGGTGGTGTCGAGGGCCTGCCGGGCGGCGCTGAGCGTGAACGGCTGCGGCAGCCGGGCCAGGACCTGGATCGCGTCGTCGAGCGCGCCCGGCAGCAGCACCACGTTCTCGGCCAGCTTCAGCAGCGCGCCGGCCCGGACGGCCGCCCCGATCTCCTGCGGGCCGAGGCCGAGATCGGCGAGGCGGTGCGCCTCGGGGGCCTGGAAGGGGCGGGCGCCGTACTCGGCGCGCACCCGCTCGACCGCGCGGGCGACCGGTGCGGGCAGGACGTCGGCCGGGGCGGCGGTGACCCGGCCGGCGTGCAGCCGCAGCGGCGGCCGCGCCAGCGCCGCCACCAGGGCCCGGTCGGGCAGGTCGAGACGCTGGCGCAGCACGTCCACCGGCACGCCGGGTTCCAGCGGGTGCTCGCCGGCGTACCGGGCGACCTCCGCGGTGAGGTGCGCGGCCAACGCCCGCCAGTGCTCCGGGTCGGCCAGCCAGTCCCCCGCGAGCGGGGCGGCGGTGACGGGCACCCCCATCCGGATCAGCTCGCCGGCTCTGACCAGGCGCCGGCGGCGCAGCTCACCGGCCAGGTCGGGGCGGCCGTCGAGCCCGGCGAGGACGGCGGCCCGGGCGGCGGCCGCGCCACGCCGGCGCAGCGGCGGCGGGTCCACGTCCAGCACGGTCACCCCACCGGCGACGTGCTGCCGGCCGGGGTCGCGCAGCAAGGCCCGGTCACCGATCAACAGCGGCAGCGGCCGGGCGAGCCGCAACCGGACGGTGTCCGGGCCGAGCGGGCGCACCCGGGCGGGTACGGCGGCGGACCCCACGTGCAGGGTGAGGGTGGCCGGCAGCTCGGCGGCCAGGTCTCCGGCGAGCCGCACGTCGAGCAGCTCGGTGCGGCGGAACCGCCCCGGGCTGAGCAGCGCGTCGCCGCGGGCGATCCGGTCCCGGGACACCCCGCGCAGGTTCACCGCCACCCGGGCGACCGCGTCGACCCCGTCTCGGGCGGAGTTGCACGAGTGCAGGCCGCGGACCCGCACCGGCTCACCGGTGGCGGCGAGTTCGAGCTGGTCGCCGACGCGCAGCCGGCCGCCGCCGAGGGTGCCGGTGACCACCGTGCCGCTGCCGCGGATGGTGAACGAGCGGTCCACCCAGAGCCGGACCGGGGCGTCGAGCACCGGGACCGGCAGCCGGGCGACCAGGCGGTCCAGGGCGGCCCGCAGCTCGGGCAGGCCGGCGCCGGTGATGCCGCTGACCGGCACCGCCTCCACCGCGCCGAGGGAGGTGGCGGCGATCTCCGCCCGGGCCCGGGCCAGGGCCGGCCCCGGATCGGCCAGGTCCGCGCGGGTCACCGCCAGCAGTCCGTACGACACCCCGAGCGCGTCCAGCGCGGCCAGGTGCTCGGCGGACTGCGGCATCCAGCCCTCGTCAGCGCCGACGACGACCAGCGCGGCGGGGACCGGGCCGACGCCGGCGAGCATGTTCGGCACGAACCGCTCGTGCCCGGGCACGTCGACGAAGGCGATGGTCCCGCCGGAGGGCAGGGTGGTCCAGGCGAAGCCGAGGTCGATGGTCATGCCCCGGCGGCGTTCCTCCGACCACCGGTCGGGTTCCATCCCGGTCAACGCCCGAACCAGGGTGGACTTGCCGTGGTCGACGTGCCCGGCGGTGGCGACGACCCACACGGCTACCCGCCCGCCCGCAGGATCGCCGCGCGGACGTCCGCGTCCGCGTCGGCCGGTACGCAGCGCAGATCGAGCAGCAGCCGGCCGCCCAGCACCCGGCCGAGGACCGGCGGCTCGCCGGTGCGCAGCGGCTCGGCGTACCGCTCGGGCAGGCTCAGCGCCCACGAGTCGAGTTCCACCCCGGGGGCGCCGCCGCCACCGACCACCGCGACGGTGGGCACCACCTCGGCCTTGCACCCGTCCTCGCCGAGCCGGTCGCGGAGCCGTTCCACCCGGTCGCGCAGCCCGGCCAGGTCCACGTGCAGCGCGTTCCGGGTGGGGGTGGCCGGGTCGTGCAGGGTGGCGGCGAGCGCGGCGAGGGTGAGCTTGTCCACCCGAAGCGCCCGGGCGAGAGGGTGCCGGCGCAGCCGATCGACCAGCTCGGCCGCGCCGAGCAGCAGGCCGGCCTGCGGGCCGCCGAGCAGCTTGTCACCACTGGCGGTGACCAGGTGGGCGCCGGCGCGCAGGGTGGTGGCGGCGTCCGGCTCGTCGGGCAGCAGCGGGTCGGGAGCGAGCAGCCCGGAGCCGATGTCGGCGACCACGGGTACGCCGAGGGTGGCCAGCTCCCGGACCGACACGGCCGAGGTGAAGCCGGTGACCACGAAGTTCGACGGGTGCACCTTGAGCACGAACCCGGTACGCGGGCCGACCGCGGCGGCATAGTCGGCGAGCGTGGTGCGATTGGTGGTGCCCACCTCGCGTAGCCGGGCGCCGGTGCTCTCCAGCAGGTCCGGCAACCGGAAGCCGTCGCCGATCTCGACCAGCTCGCCGCGACTGACCACGATCTCCCGGTCGGCCGCGAGCGCGGTGGCGGCCAGCACCAGGGCGGCGGCGCCGTTGTTGACCACGTGCACGGCCGGCGCGTCGGGCACGACGGCGGCGAGCGCGGCGAGCGCGTCCCGGCCGCGGCGGGCCCGTCGCCCGGTCCGCAGGTCCAGCTCCACATCGGTGTGCCCGGCGGCCGCGACGAGGGCCGCGACGGCGGGGGCCGACAGCGGGGCCCGGCCGAGGTTGGTGTGCAGCACGACGCCGGTGGCGTTGAGCACCGCCCGGGGCGCGGGCGGGGGCAGCTCGGCCAGCGCGGTGTCGCGTACCTCGTCGGGGGCGATCTCGCCGTGGCGGGCGCGCTGCTGGGCCCGGACGATCGCGGCCTTGACGCGGTCGCGGCCGAGCGTGCCGACGGCGGCGGCGAGGGCCGGATCGGCGAGCAACGCGTCGGTGCGCGGCACGCGCCGCCTCGGGTCGGCGTCACGCATCGGGTCATCTCCCTGGCATGCCTCACAGAGGCGGCGTCCCCCGGCAGCTTGGCGGAGACGGACGGGAATCGAACCCGCCTGGCCCGGGTCCCGGACCACACCGGTTTTGAAGACCGGGAGGGGCACCAGCCGCCTGAACGCCTCCACGCAGCAGTCAACCACAGCCGCAAGCCGTGGAGACAGCGAGGTGTCAGTCCCGCCCGGCCGCGCGCCGGTCGGCGCGTTCGCGCTGCGGCACGACGGTGTACCTGGGATCCTTCGCCGAAGCGATCCCACCGTGGAAGATGCCGAACCGGGTGCAGACGGAGGCGGCGAGCAGCGCGCCGCCCGAGAGGGCGGACACCACCCGGTTGCGGCGGCCGACCAGCGCGCCGGCCAGCCCGGCGGCGGTCAGCGCCCGGCCGGCGCGCAACAGCCTGCCGGCGGTGCCGGTCGCATAGGGCTCGCTGAGCAGGCCGAGCCGGTGCTCCACCCGGTGGGCGCCCCACAGCTCCAGGGCCGCGCCGGCGACCGCGAACCGCCGGGCCGGGCCGGCCTGGGCGGTGGGCGCGGCCAGCAGCCCCACGCCGGCGCCGCTGGCCAGGGCGCTGCCCGCGAAGATGACCGGCAGTTCCGGGTACGCCTCGTGCCACGACGGCACGGCCGTGTCGGCGAGCAGCACCCCGGTGTACGTGGCCAGCGCCGGGGCGGTGACGGCGGCGACCAGCCCGGCGGCCTGCCCGGCAGGGGGCAGCACCTTGCGGCCGAGGCCGAGCAGCCCGCGCTCGGGCAGCCAGGGAGCGGCCTCGGCGACCGCCGCGACCCCGGCGGCCGGCCCGAAGGTGGTGAGGATCCAGGTGCCCACGGACATCGGCGAGGTCAGCTTCGCCACCCGCAGCATGTGGTGGAACCGGCTCGGCTTGCCGAGGTCGTTGACGAGGAAGTACGCGCTGGCGGTGACCGCCGCGAGGGAGGTGAGCCGGCCGGCGCGGCGCAGCGCCGGCCGCCCGGTGAGCTGCCCGCCGGCGGCGAGCAGCGACGACCCGGCCGCGAGCCCGCCGGTGAACAGGTATGCGGCGATGTCCCACTTCCACACCGGGGCCTTGAGGATGGGCCGGCCGTAGTAGGAGGTGAACTCGGCCGGCGGAACGTTCACCTGCTCCCCACCGCCGCCCTTGCGCCCCCGCCGTCGGGGCCGCTCGACCGGCTCGGCGTCGCGCGGCGCGGGCGTGCGGCTGCCGCGTTCCGGCCCCTGGGCGGCCAGCCGTTCGCGGAAGCGGCGGAACAGGGCGCCGACCGGGGCGCGCTCCGGACTCACGATGAACCTCCGACAAACGCGGCGACGGCCGCCGCCGCCATGGCCAGGGCGGCCAACCCGGCCCGCTTCCACATCTTCGGCAGGTCACGGGTGGTGACCACCGGGTCCGGCGGCAGGCCGTACACCTCGGGTTCGTCGAGCAGCAGGAAGAACGCGCCGTCGCCGCCCACGCCGTCGGTCGGGTCGTGGCCATAGAGGCGGGCCTCCGCAACCCCCCGCTCGTGCAGGGTGGCGACCCGCTGGGCGGCGCGTTCGCGCAGCTCGTCGAGGGGGCCGAACTGGATGGACTCGGTCGGGCAGGCCTGCGCGCAGGCCGGAGTCAGCCCGGCGCCGAGCCGGTCGTAGCAGAGCGTGCACTTCCATGCCCGGCCATCGCCCTTGCGCTGGTCGATGACCCCGTACGGGCAGGCGGAGATGCAGTAGCCGCAGCCGTTGCAGATGTCCTCCTGCACCACGACGGTGCCGAACTCGGTCCGGAACAGCGCGCCGGTCGGGCAGACGTCCAGGCAGGCCGCGTGGGTGCAGTGCTTGCAGACGTCCGACATCATCAGCCAGCGGAAGTCGGTACGGGACTCCGCGCCGGTGGCCCGGCCGGGTGGCTGCGGGCCGGGCATGCCGAGGAATTCCGGGCCGGCGGCCATCGGGGCGGCGGCCTCGGGCTGCCCGGGAGGCACCCCGGGGGCGGTGCCGGTGTCGTTGGCCGCGCCGGCGGCCGACGCGGCGCTGGTCGGGCTGGCCGCCGGGCCGGTCGGGTTCGCCGCGAACGGCGCGGTGCGGTGCCCGGCCGGACGCGGCTGCTCGATGAAGGCGACGTGCCGCCACGAGTTGGCGGTCAGCGCGCCCGTGTTGTCGTATGACATGCCGAGCAGGTCGAAGCCCGAGTCCGGGACACCGTTCCACTCCTTGCAGGCCACCTCACAGGCCTTGCAGCCGATGCAGACGCTGGTGTCGGTGAAGAAGCCCACCCGAGGTCCGGCGGCCGTCCAGCCGGCGTCCGGGGCCGGGTCCAGCGGGCCGTAGAGGCTGTTGGCGTCAGGCATCGCCGTCGACCTCCCGCACGGACGCGTCGGTCGTGACGATCGGCGGCCGCCCGCCGGTCAGCCCGGCCCGGCGCCGGTAGTCCGCCACGAGGGTCAGCAGGGCCGCGCCGGTGGGTCGGCGGCCGGGCCGGATGTCGCAGGTGCCGATCTTGCTCTCCTGGATCAGGACGTTCGGGTCGAGGGTGATGCCGAAGAGGTCGTTCACCGAGTCGCCGGTGACCAGGCCCTCCCGACCGAAGTGGTACGGCAGCCACACCTGGTGGATGATCCTCCCGTCCACGCGCAGCGGGGTCAGCCGGTCGGTCACCAGGACCCGTGCCTCGATCGCCGCCCGCCCGCTGATCAGGTGGGCCCAGCCGAGGTGCGCCAGCCCGACCTCGGCCGCCAGTTCCGGGGAGACCTCGACGAACATCTCCGGCTGCAGCTCGGCCAGCCGCGGGACGGTACGGCTCATGCCGCCGGCCGTGTGGTGCTCGGTCAGCCGGCTCACGGTGAACACGTACGGGAACACGTCCGTGTGCGGCTGCGGCGGACTCGGGTTCACCGAGTTCACCGGGTGGTCGAAGATCTTGCGGGTCGGGTTGCCCTGCTGCCCGTACAGCGGGTTGCGCATCAGCGACTCGGCCGGCTCGTAGTGCGTGGGCAGCGGGCCGTCCTGCAGCCCGCTCGGCACGTACAGCCAGCCCTTGCCGTCGCCCTGCATGACGAACGGGTCGTCGCCGGCGAGACCCTCGGGGCCGGTGGTGCCCGCCGGCGGCCGGTAGGTGGGCGCCTTCGTCCTCTCGAAGTCGGGCACGTCGTAGCCGGTCCACTCGCCCCGCTCGGCGTCCCACCAGACGTACTTCTTCCGCTCGCTCCACGGCCGGCCCTCGGGATCGGCGGAGGCGCGGTTGTAGAGGATGCGCCGGTTCGCCGGCCACGCCCAACCCCACTCGGCGGCCACCCAGTCCTGTTCGTGCCGGGACCTGCGCCGGGCGGCCTGGTTGACCCCGTCGGCATAGACGCCGGAGTAGATCCAGCAGCCGACCGCGGTCGAGCCGTCGTCCTTCGCCTCGCTGAACGCCGACAGCGGACGACCGGTGGCCACCTCGTATCCGTTGATCTCCTTGAGCACGTCCTCGGCGCTGGGCTCGGCGTGCCGCCCGTGCGTGGGATAGTCCCAGCTGAGGTCCCGCAGCGCGCGGTCCCGCGGCTGGTCCGAGCCGGCCAGCTTCTCCCGGACGACCCGGCCGAGGTGGTAGAAGAACCACAGCTCGGAGCGGCAGTCCCCCGGTGGGTCGACGGCCTTCTCCCGCCACTGCAGCAGCCGCTGGGTCTGGGTGAAGGTGCCCTCCTTCTCGACGTGGCTCGCCGCCGGCAGGAAGAACACCTCGGTGCGGCACTCCTCCGGGACGATCTCGCCGGTCTCGACCTCCGGGCTGTTCCGCCAGAACGTGGCACTCTCGATCATGAACAGGTCGCGGACGACCAGCCAGTCGAGGTTGGCCATGCCGAGCCGCTGGGCCTTGCCGTGGGCGGAGCCTACCGCCGGGTTCTGGCCGAGCAGGAAGTAACCCTTGACCTTTCCGTCGATCATGTTCAGGACCGTCTGGTACGTCCCGTGGTCGCCGGTCATCCGGGGCAGGTAGCCGTAGCAGAAGTCGTTCTCCGGCGTGGCCGCGTCACCCCAGTAGGCCTTGAGCAGGCTGGCGCCGAAGGTCCGCGCCTCGTGCCAGTAGCCCTTCTGGCCCGGGTGGCGGATGCCGTCCACCCACTCGTCGAACGTCACGTGGTCCGTGCAGCGCGGCATCGGCAGGTAGCCCGGCAGCAGGTTGAACAGCGTCGGGATGTCGGTCGAGCCCTGGATGCTGGCATGCCCGCGCAGCGCCAGGATGCCACCGCCCGGTCGGCCCATGTTGCCCAGCAGCAGCTGGATGATGGCGCCGGCGCGGATGTACTGCACGCCCACGCTGTGCTGGGTCCAGCCCACCGAGTAGATCAGCACACCGGTCCGCTCCCGGCCGGAGTTCTCCGCCCACGCCCGGGCCAGCTCCAGGAACTTATCCTGCGGGATGCCGCAGACCCGCTCCACCATCTCCGGCGTGTAGCGGGAGAAGTGCCGCTTGAGGATCTGGTAGACGCAGCGCGGGTGCTGCAATGTCTCGTCCCGCCGGACCTGGCCGCCGACCGGCATGCCGTGCGACTCGTGCCGCAGCGCCGCCGCCGTCTCCCGCTCCCCGTGCGTGTCGCGGCCGTTTCGCTCGTGGCCCGCGTACTGCCAGCTGCGCTGGCCGTACGTGTGGGTCTCCGGGTCGTACCCGGAGAACAGGCCATCCAGATCCTCGGTGTCGACGAACTCGTCGCTGACGATGGAGGCCGCGTTGGTGTACGCCAGCACGTACTCCCGGAAGTCCAACTCGTTCTCCAGGATGTAGCGCACCACGCCGCCGAGCAGGGCGATGTCGCTGCCGGCCCGGATCGGCAGGTACGTGTCGGCCAACGCGCTGGTCCGGGTGAACCGGGGATCCACGTGGAAGACCTTCGCGCCCCGCTTCTTGGCCTCCATCACCCACTGGAAGCCCACCGGGTGGGCCTCGGCCATGTTGGAGCCCTGGATGATGACGACGTCAGCGTTGGCGACGTCCTGCTGGAAATCCGTCGCGCCACCGCGACCGAAGCTGGTCCCCAGACCGGGGACGGTGGCGGAGTGTCAAATACGGGCCTGGTTCTCGATCTGGAGGGCCCCCATCGCCGTGAACAGCTTCTTGATGAGGTAGTTCTCCTCGTTGTCGAGGGTGGCCCCACCGAGGCTGGCGATGCCCAGCGTCCGATTGAGCGGCCGGCCCTCCTCGTCGACGTCCTCCCAGGTCTCGGCGCGGGCGGCGATGACCCGGTCGGCGATCATGTCGAGCGCGACGTCGAGGTCCAGGTCCTCCCACTCGGTGCCGTACGGCCGGCGGTAGCGGACCTTGGTCGGCCGCAGCGGACTGGTCACCAGGCTCTTGCTGGCCGAACCCTTCGGGCAGAGCCGACCGCGGGAGATCGGACTGTCCGGGTCGCCCTCGATCTGGGTGACCTGCCCGTCCTTGACGAAGACCCGCTGCCCGCAGCCCACCGCGCAGTACGGGCAGACCGATCGGGCCACGCTGTCGGCGGTCTCGGTGCGCGCGGTCAGGGCCGCCGACCGGGCCGACCGGGCCGCGGCGCCCCGGCCCAGCGGGTCGGTGCCGGTGAGCTGCCGGTAGACCGGCCACCCCGCGATGAAGGTCCTCAGACCCACCGCGGCACCTCCTTCCCCGCCGGCGGGAAGCTGACCTCCTGAACCTTACAGCGTGTCTCAATAGTTGGTTGGGTCATGAGACACCGCCCGTCTCGGGCGTCCCTGCCGTCACGGATATTCGTGGCGGCAGGGTTCCTCCGTCATCGGGGCTGGTTTCACCGGCGCGTGAGCGCTGGCCAGAGCCGTCCCCTCGGGAGGCGTTGATGTCCGGGCCTCGTGCTTCGGGGTCCCGGGTCTGGGCATGGTGTTGCTCGGCCCAGACGGCGAGGTTGACCGCCGCGTTGACGTCCCGGTCCGCCGTGTGCCCGCACTCGTCGCAGCGGAAGATGCGTACGGACAGGGGTAGGGCCGGGCCGATGGTGGCGCAGGCACTGCACATTCTGGTGGACGGGTACCAGCGGGGTGCCCGGGTGGCCTGCCCGCCGCGCCAGCGTTGTTTGTAGCTGATGATGCGGGCCAGGTCGGCCCAGCCGGCGTCGGAGATGGCGGCGGCCAGACGCCGGTTACGTAGCAGGCCGGCGGTGTGCAGGTCTTCCAGAGCCAGCCGGTCGTGGGTCTTGACCAGCCGGTTGGCGACCTTGTGCAGGAAGTGGCGACGCACG
>NZ_JBLROB010000016.1:0-125685 GCF_047921475.1 Micromonospora sp. SL4-19 | reverse complement strand
CCACCGGTCCCGGGGGGAACCAGCACATGCGCAAGCACCGTCAGGCGCCAAAAAGCAAAGGGGGGAAAGTCTTCAACCAGCGGCCTGCGGGGCAAGGGGATCGCCTCTTCGCGGCGCCGGGACCATGTACAACGACCGGCGACCCACCATCATTCCGGGCCCACACACCCCGCCACCGGGCCGGGTGTCTTCCTCGGCCGTGCACCCGTGTTCAACCACCCCCGGCCGCCCGCCATTCCGGGGCCAGGATGCCGCCGGTCACACCCGCAAACCGGACGCCGCCCGCCATAACGCCCAGGCGGGGCCAGCCCACACCACGGCCACCGCCCGCCTGGGCCCGAGCCGTCGCGTGCGCCTGTGCGTTCAGCGGGGCAGGATGCCGCGGAGCAGGGCGGCGACGGCGGACTCCGGGTCGAAGTCGTCCTCCGGGCCGGCCAGTTGGTTGCTGAGTAGGCCGTCCACCAGGGCGAGCAGCATCCGGAAGTGGACGCGGGGGTCGGTCGAGCCGAGCGCGGCGAGCACCGGCAGGCCCCACCCGGCCAGCCGGTCCCGACCGGCGGCGACCTCGGCGCGCAGTGCCGGCTGGACGGCCGCCTCGGCGAAGAGCGCGTACCGGGCCAGCGTGAGTACTCGCCCCTCGGTGGTGAGCTGCCGGATCAGCCGGCCGAGCACCGCCGCGAAGGCGGTCGGGTCGCCCGGCGGCAGCTGCCCGGCAAGCTGGTCCCAGGCCGCCGTCTCCACCTCGACGAGACGGCCGAAGACGCCGGCGACCAGCGCCTCCCGGGTCCGGTACGCGTTGGACGCGGAACCCTCCGGCAGGCCCGCCTCGGCGTCCACGGCGCGGTGGGTGAGCTGCCGGAGCCCTCGGGTGCCGAGCACCCTGATGGCCGCGTCGAGCAGGAGCTGTCGCCGATCCGTCACGCCGGACAGACTACAGGCGTAGTGCTGCTCACTACATCTGTAGTACGGTGCTGGCATGGGGCGGCATGCGGCGGTGGTCGGTGGCGGTATCGGCGGGTTGGCGGCGGCGATCGGTCTGCGCGCGGCCGGCTGGGAGGTGACCGTCCTGGAGCGGTCCGCGGCGCTGCCGGAGACCGGCACCGGCCTGGGCATCTGGCCCGGGGCGCTGCGCGCGCTCGACGCCCTCGGCGTGGGCGCGGAGGTGCGACGGCGCGGCCGCCGGCAGGCCGACGGGCTGATCCGGCGCCCGGACGGCTCCCGCATCGCCGCGATCGACGTCGGGCGGCTGGAGCGGCGGCACGGCGAGCCGGTGCACCTGATCACCCGCCCGGCTCTGCTCGAGGTCCTCGCCGGCGCGCTGCCCGGGCCGGTGCTGCGCTTCGGCGCTCCGGTCGACGACCCCGGCTCGCTGGCCGAGGCGTACGACCTGGTGGTCGGGGCGGACGGGATCGGCAGCGTGGTCCGGACCGTGCTGCACGGGGACCGTTGCCCACTGCGGTACGCCGGCGCGGTGGCCTGGCGTGGGGTCGCGGACATCGAGGTCCCGGTCGGCGGCGAGACCTGGGGGCGGGGGCGCAAGTTCGGCGTCACCCCCGAGGGGCCGGGGCGGACCAACTGGTACGCCGCCGTCGCGCTCCCGGAGGGTCATCCGCCGCCCGCCGACGACCGGGAGGAGTTGCGCCGACTCTTCGGCGACTGGCACCAGCCGATCCCCCGGCTGCTGGGCGCCCTGGCCGCGGACGGGGTCCTCCGCCACGAGATACGCGACCTCACCCCGCTGCCGTCCTACGTGTCCGGTCGGGTGGCGCTGCTCGGCGACGCCGCCCACGCCATGACCCCCGACCTCGGGCAGGGCGCCTGCCAGGCGCTGATTGACGCGGTGGCGCTGGCGGACTGCCTGCACGACACCGACGACGTGCCCGCCGCGCTGCGGGCGTACGACCGGCGGCGCCGCCGCCCGACCCAGCGGATCGCCGCGGCGGCCCGCTGGACGGGGCGGCTCGCTCACGCCCGCCGGCTCCTGCCGGCGCGGGACGCGCTGCTCCGGCTGGCCCTGGCCGCCGGCCCGCCCGCCTGAGCCCGACCGCCGGCTCCCGCCGCCGACCCGCGGTCACCCGACCTGGTGACCTGGGACACAAACGATACGAACCGGTTCCGTATCGAAACCCGAAAACCTAGGCTCAGCATCGTTACGAGTCTGCCCCGTATCGTATTTTCGACGCGGGTGAAACCGGGGGGAGAACCGGGAATGGCACCGCACGAGAACACCGGACACCCGAGGAGGTGGGCGATCCTGGGGGTGCTGGTGATCAGCCTCCTCGTGGTCGTCCTCGACAACACCATCCTCAACGTCGCCCTACGTACGCTCGCCGACCCGGTGCACGGCCTCGGCGCCAGCCAGGGCCAGCTGGAGTGGGCGATCAACGCCTACACGCTGGTCTTCGCCGGCCTGCTCTTCACCTTCGGCGTCCTCGGCGACCGCCTCGGGCGCAAGCGTTTCCTGCTCGTCGGCCTGGCCCTGTTCGGGCTGGCGTCGCTGATCTCGGCGTACGCGCAGAACCCGGGGCAGCTGATCGGCGCCCGCGCGCTGATGGGCGTCGGCGGCGCGGCCATCATGCCGGTGACGCTCTCGATCATCTCCAACGTCTTCGACCCCCGGGAGCGGGCCCGTGCGATCGGCGTCTGGGCCGGCGCGGTCGGTCTCGCCGTGGCGATCGGCCCGGTCCTCGGCGGCGCCCTGCTGGAGCACTACTGGTGGGGTTCGGTCTTCCTGATCAACGTCCCGGTGGTGGCGCTCGGCGTGGTGCTGGTCGCCGCCCTGGTGCCGGAGTCCCGGGACCCGAACCCGGGCCGGGTCGACCAGCTCGGCGTGCTGCTGTCCGTGGTCGGCCTGGTCGCCCTCACCTACGGCATCATCGACGGCGGCGAGCACGGCTTCGACCGGCTGCGGGTCTGGGCCGCCATCGCCGGCGGGCTCGCGGTGCTGGCCTGGTTCGTCACCCACGAGCTGCGCAGCGACCACCCGTCGCTGGACGTGCGGCTGTTCCGGGTGCCCCGGTTCGCCGCCCCGGTGGCGATGGTCGGGCTGGTCTTCTTCGCCGCGATGGGCGTGATGTTCTTCGGGGCGTTCTACCTGCAGCTGGTGCGCGGCTACAGCCCACTGCAGAGCGGCCTGCTCTTCCTGCCGTTCGCGCTGGCCCAGCTCATCTTCGCCCCGCGCAGCGCCGCCATGGTCCGCCGTTACGGCGGGCGGGCCGTCTCCGCGGTCGGGCTGCTGCTCACCGCCGCCGCGCTCGGTGCGTTCGTCCTCATCGACGCGGACACGCCGATCTGGATCTTCTCGGCGCTCGGCTTCCTGCAGGGCGCCGGGATGGCCAACATCATGCCGCCGGCCACCGAGTCGATCATGTCCGCGCTGCCCCGGGAGAAGGCTGGCGTCGGCTCGGCGATCAGCAACACCGTCCGGCAGGTGGCCGGCGCGCTCGGCGTGGCGGTGCTCGGTTCGGTGCTCTCCGCGGTCTACCGCAGCGACGTCGCCTCGGCGCTCGACGGCCTGCCCGCCCCGGCCCGGGCGGCGGCCGAGGAGTCCATCTCCGGCGCGTACGCGGCGGCGGCGCAGCTCGGGCCGGCGGCGCCGAGGCTGATCGCGGCGGCCAACGACTCGTTCGTGTCGGCGATGCACTGGGCGGCGGCGGTCTCCGCGCTGGTGGCCGCGCTCGGCGTCGTGATCGTGCTCCGCTGGATGCCGGGCCGTCCGGTGCTCGGTCCGACCGACGAGCGGCCGGCCACCGAGCGGGAGTTGGCCGGGACCGCCTAGGTTCGGCGACAATGTCTGACATGAATTTCACTGCCGATGCTCCGCGGTCGCCTGGGCGACCGCGGAGCATCCGCGCGGACGAGGCGATCGTGCAGGCGACCCTGGACCTGCTCGCCGAGGGCAACACGATCGAGGCGCTCTCCATCGAGGCGATCGCCGCCCGTGCCGGGGTCGGTAAGGCCACCATCTACCGCCGCTGGCCGGGCAAGGACGCCCTGCTCCTCGACGCGCTGCGCACCCTCAAGGGCACCCCGCCCCAGCCGGCCGGCCACTCCGTCCGCGACGACCTGGTGCTGCTGGTCGGCGCGATCGGGCACAACATCGACCCGCGGGCCGCGAAGATCATGCCCTGCCTGGTGCCCGAGGTGAACCGCAGCCCGGCCCACTACCGGCTCTACCAGAACATGGTCGAGCCGCGCCGGAAGCTGATGCGGGAGGTGCTCCAGCGCGGGGTACGCAGCGGGGAACTCCGCGCCGACCTGGACATCGAGCTGGCGATGGCACTGCTGAGCGGGCCGATGCTGATGCAGCGGATGCTGCGCTGGCAGCCGGAACTGGACGACAAGATCCTGCCGGAGCGGATCGTCGACGCCGTCCTGGACGGCCTCCGCGCCCGCTGACCGTCGACGTACGGTCGGTCAGCCGGCGGGGGTGCGCAGCCGGTGCAGGCGCAGTGCCAGCTGGACCTCCAGGGCCCGTTCCGGCTTCTGCCAGTCCGCGCCGAGCAGCTGCCCGACCCGTTCCAGCCGCTGGGTCACCGTGTTGACGTGCACGTGCAGCAGCTCCGCCGCCCGGGCCAGGCTGCCGCCCACCCCGAAGTACGCCTCCAGCGTCTTCACCAGCGCGGTGCCCCGCCGGGCGTCGTAGTCGACCACCGGGCCCACCGTCGTGATGAGGAACCGGGCCACGTCCCGGTCGCCCGAGTCGCCGACCGCGCCCAGCAGCAACCCGACGAAGCCCAGCTCGGCGGTGCTCGCGCCCTGCCCGGCGCGGCCCAGCGCGCCCAACGCGGTCAGGCAGCGTTCCGCCTCGGCAAAGGTGGTGGCCAGCGGCGCAGGCCCGGTCGACGGCCCGCTCGCCCCGGCGGTCACCGGCCGGCCGGTCACCCGGGACAGGTCCCGGGCCACCGCGCGGGCCGCGCCGCCGGCGTCCCTGCCCGGCAGCATCAGCACCACCCGACCGTCGCGCGCCGCCGCCAGCCCACTCCGGGTCGAGGCGTACGTGGTGGCCCAGGAGAGCACCCGTTGCCGGGCCGAGCCGGTCGCCGCGATCGCGTCGTCGCCGACCGCCACCAGCACGTGCGGGGCGTCCAGGTCCACCCCGAGCCGGCGGGCCCGGCTGCGCAGCGCGTCGATGTCCCGCAGCGGCCGCGCGATCAGGTCGTCCAGCAGCTCGCCCCGGACCCGTCCCTCCGCCTCCGCCACGGTCCGCCGGAACAGCAGCAGCAACGCGGTCACCAGCGCGGCCCGCTCCAGGATCCGCTGGTCGGCGTCGACCAGCTCCCCGTTCGGGCGCAGCACCAGCGCACCCAGGTTCTCCGCGCCGGCCACCACCGCGGCGTACCAGAGCGGACCTCGCCGGACGCTGCGCCCCTCGGTCCGGGACGCGGCCACCGCCTCCACGATGTCCGCCCGGTCCGGTTCCTCGATCTCGCCCACCCGGGCCAGCCGGCGGCCCTCGGCGTCCAGCGCCAGCAGGGCCCCGCCGAGCACCTCGGTGACCGCCGCCGCGACGTCCTCCATGCCGCCGCCACGCACCACCAGGGCGGTCATCCGGTCATGGGCGGCGGCGGCCCGCTCCACCGAGCTGCTGTGCGCCCGGATCGTGCTGTTCGCCGCGGACAGCTCCGCCAGCGCCGAGCGGGTCTCCGCGAGCAGCCGGGCGGTGTCGATCGCCACCGCCGCGTGCGCCGCGAGGGAGACCAGCAGCGACACCTCCTCCCGGGCGAACGGCCGGGCCGACCGGTTGGCCGCGTACAGCACGCCGATCACGCTCGACCCGAGCCGCAGCGGTACGCCGAGGATGGCCACCAGGCCCTCCTCGCCGACCCCGCCGTCGATCTCGTTGGTGTGCCGGAACCGGTCGTCCTCCTGATAGTTGGAGGTGACGTACGGGGTGCCGGTCTGGGCCACCAGCCCGCCCAGGCCGTCGCCCATCTCCAGCCGCAGCCGCTGGAAGCGCGCCGAGATCGAGCCGTCGGTGACCCGCATGTAGGTGTCGCCGCGCTCGTCGTCGTTGAGCGTCATGTACGCCACGTCGGTGCCGAGCAGGATCCGAGCCCGGTGCACGATCGCCCGCAGCACGTCGTCCAGATCGCGCAGGCCGGCCAGGTCGCTGGCCGTGTCGTACAGGCCGGAGAGCTCGGTCTCCCGGCGGCGCCGGCGCTCCAGCAGTGCGCGGACCCGCAGCGCCACCACCTTCGCCTGCTCCAACTCGGCCAGCCGTTCGGCCGGCAGGCCGGCGGCGCGGGCCGCGACCAGCGGCCCCTCGAACTCGACCGCGGCGGCCTCCCGGGCCAGCAGCTCCAGAAACTCGACCGGCGACGACATGACCGACATTGTGCGCGCGCCCATTAGTTGGCCGTCCAGCCCCCGTCGAGGGCGATCGAGGCGCCGGTGATGAACGCGGCCGGCGGCGAGCAGAGGTACGCCACCAGCTCCGCCACCTCCTCCGGCTCGATCAGCCGCTTGATCGCCGCCCGGGCCAGCATGATCTTCTCGACCACCTCGTCCTCGCCGATGCCGTGCGTGGCGGCCTGGTCGGCGATCTGGCTCTCCACCAGCGCGGTCCGCACGTACGCCGGGTTGATGCAGTTCGCGGTCACCCCGTGCGCGGCACCCTCCAGCGCCACCACCTTCGACAGCCCCTCCAGGGCGTGCTTGGCCGACACGTAGGCCGCCTTGTACGGCGAGGCGCGCAGCCCGTGCACCGAGGAGATGTTGACGATCCGGCCCCAGCCCTGCGCGTACATGTGCGGCAGGGCCCGCCGGATCAGCAGGAACGGCGCCTCCACCATCACCCGGTGGATGTACTCGAAGCGTTCGACGGGGAACTCCTGCACCGGCGCGACGTGCTGCAGGCCGGCGTTGTTCACCACGATGTCCACGCCCGCGTCCAGCCGGTCCACCGCGGCCCCGTCAGCCAGGTCGATGCCCTCGGCACGCCCGCCCGCCTCGGCGGCCACCGCCTTGGCCGCCTCCACGTTGCGGTCGACCACCAGCACCGCCGCGCCGGCCGCCGCCAGGCGCAGGGCGCAGGCCCGTCCGATGCCGCTGCCACCACCGGTCACCAGGGCGCTACGACCGGACAGGTCGACGCGTACGACGTGGGGGACCGCCACGGGTTCTGCCGTCATGGCGCAAAAAGTTACGAGCCTTGTGGCCGGCGGCACATGGGGCGGCGACACATACTCGGTGGCAGCTCTGTGTGGGCCCCGGGGGCGTGCCCGGCGCCCGGGCGGGGCGCCGGCGCCCAGCGGTCCGGCGGACCTGTCGTGGGCTCCCGCCACCCGCGGGCGTGTCCCGGCCGGCCGCCGCCCGGCGGCACCAGTAGTGTGTCGAACACACGTACTGCTGGTGGGCTCGGGGAGGAGGCGGCGTGCGGGTGCTCGGCGTCGACCCGGGGCTGACCCGGTGCGGGGTCGGCGTGGTCGAGGGCGTGCCGGGGCGGCCCTGCACCCTGGTCGCCTACTACGTCGTCTACACCGACCCGGCCGACGAGCTGCCGCTGCGCCTGCTGCACCTGGACCGCTCGCTCACCGACCTGGTCGCCGAGCACCGACCGGACGCGGTGGCCGTGGAGCGGGTGTTCAGCCAGCACAACGTCCGCACGGTGATGGGCACCGCCCAGGCCAGCGGGATCGCCGTGCTGGCCGGGGCGCGGGCCGGCCTGCCGGTGCAGACCTACACCCCGAGTGAGGTCAAGGCGGCGGTGACCGGGTCCGGTCAGGCCGACAAGGCGCAGATGACCATGATGGTCACCCGACTGCTGCGGCTGCCCGAGCCGCCCCGGCCCGCCGACGCCGCCGACGCCCTGGCCCTGGCCATCTGCCACATCTGGCGGGGCGGCACCCGGTCGAAACTGGCCGCCGCGGCCGAGCGGGCCCGACGAGGAAGGAGCGACTGGTGAAGGTCACCCGGATCGCATACTCGTCGGGTCTGAATCCGGGTAAGTACGCCGCCCTGGTGGAGCAGGCCCGACGGTTGGGCCGGGTGCGTAGTGAAGTGTGGCAGCGGTACGGGTCGATCCACGGAGTCGGGTCCGGGTTGCGGGACAGGCAGGTGCGGGACCGGTGGCTGGCGGACGGCACGCACGTGCGGTTCGGTGTGTTGGCGAACGCGTGGAAGGAAACCGTCCGCGACGCGATCGGCGACATCGCCGAGAACCGGGAGGCCGCCAAGGTGCAGGTACGGCGGGCCGTCGCCCGGCGCACGAACGAGCCGGCCGAGCTGAAGTGGATGTTCACCGCGCTGAAGACCGACAGGTGGACTGCCGACCCGTTCCTGGCGCGACAGATGCGCCAGCACTGGAAACGCGGCCGCAACCACACGCACGATCAGATCATCGTGCGCGCCGACCAACACAACACCGTGCTCGACGGGCGGGGCCGGTTGTGGCTGTCCGTTCCCGGCCTCGGGCCCCGCCGGATGGTCCGGATCCCGCTGTCCACGACCGTGGCCCCAACCGGCACGGTGCGGTTGATCCTGCGCGGCGGCCGGGTCGAGGTGCATTACCAGATCGACGCGGCGGAGATGCGCTCGCCGCAGCGGCCCTGCGGCGAGGCGACGGTCGGTGTGGACAAGGGCTACAGCGAAGCACTCACCGACTCCGACGGCCAGCCCCACGGCACTCACCTCGGCGAGCTGCTGACCGCCGAGTCAGACCGGCTGAAAGAACGCAACCGGCGTCGGGCGAAGCTGCGCTCGATAGCCAACACCGCCGCCGCACGTGGGGATCACGCGAAGGCGCACCGGATCAAGGTCAACAACCTCGGCACCGTGAAACGGGATCGACATGCGGCCCGGCACCGGGCGCGGGTGCGCACGGAGATCTTCACCGCGGTGCACGAGGTCGTGGACAAGGCCGCCACCGTGATCGCCGAAGACCTCACCAAACGCTTCACCGCCCGAAAGAAGCTTGGCAAGAACATCAACCGGCGTCTCGCCGCGTGGACCAAAGGCGTCACCGCCGAGGCGCTCACAAGCGTGTCGGAGCGCAGAGGTTCTGCGCTCGTTCCCGTCAACGCCGCCTACACCTCACAAACCTGTCACCGCTGCGGCCACTTCGGCCGACGCAGTGGGGACCGGTTTCACTGCACTATGTGCGGGGTGGTGTGGCAGGCCGATGTGAACGCCGCGATCAACATCCTGCACAGGGCAGGCAACCCCGACATCGCCCTGCACACCCCCCAGCAGAAGGTGAAGCAGATCCTGCAGGACCGGACCGATCGCCACCGGACCAGACTGCCGGTCCAGGACTCCAGCCCGGCCAACCACCGGACGGAGAGCGAAACATCCGAACCGCTCAACAACGAGCAACCAGTAGGAAGCAGGAGCGCGATGATCGCCAGCGTGCGCGGCACTGTGACCGCGACCGGTCCGGACCACGCGGTGGTGGAGGTGGGCGGCATCGGCCTGGCGGTGCAGTGCGCTCCCAGCACCCTCGCCGAGCTGCGGGTCGGCCAGCCGGCCCGGCTCGCCACCAGCCTGGTCGTCCGGGAGGACTCGCTCACCCTCTACGGCTTCACCGACGACGACGCCAAGCAGCTGTTCGAGCTGCTCCAGACCGCCAGCGGGGTAGGCCCCCGGCTGGCCCAGGCGGTGCTCGCCGTGCACACCCCGGACGCGGTGCGCAAGGCCATCGCCAACGCCGACACCGCCGCGCTGACCCGGGTGCCCGGCATCGGCAAGAAGGGCGCCGAGCGGCTCGTCCTCGAACTGCGCGACCGGATCGGCCCGGTGCCGGTCGGGCCGGACGGCGCCGCCGGGGTCACCGCGGGCGCCTGGCCCGAGCAGGTGCGCCAGGCCCTGGTCGGGCTCGGCTGGACGGGCGCCCAGGCCGAGCAGGCGGTCGCCGCGGTCGCCGAGACCGTCGACGGGGCGACTCCGCCGGTGCCGGTGCTGCTCAAGCAGGCCATCCGCCTCCTGGGCCGGAACCGATGACGGGGGAGAACCTGGTCTCGGCGTACGTCAACGACGCGGAACTGGACGCGGAGGCCAGCGTCCGGCCGAAGCGGCTCGCCGACTTCATCGCCCAGGATCGCGTGCGGGACCAGCTCGACCTGCTGCTCCAAGGGGCGATGCGGCGCGGCTCCCCGCCCGACCACATCCTGCTGTCGGGCCCGCCGGGCCTGGGCAAGACCAGCCTGGCCAACATCGTGGCGGCCGAGCTGGGTTCGGGGATCCGGGTGACCAGCGGCCCGGCGATCGAGCGGTCCGGTGACCTGGCCGCCATCCTGACCAGCCTCGCCGAGGGCGACGTGCTGTTCATCGACGAGATCCACCGGATCGCCCGGCCGGCCGAGGAGCTGCTCTACAGCGCGATGGAGGACTTCCGGGTCGACGTGGTGGTCGGCAAGGGGCCCGGTGCGACCGCCATTCCGCTCGACGTCGAGCCGTTCACGCTGGTCGGCGCGACGACCCGCTCGGGGCTGCTCACCGGGCCGATGCGGGACCGGTTCGGCTTCGTCGCCCACCTCGACTTCTACGCCCCGGCCGAGCTGGAGGTGCTGCTGCGCCGTTCGGCCCGGATCCTCGGGGTGCCGATCACCGACGAGGGCGCGGCCGAGGTCGCCGGCCGGTCCCGGGGCACCCCGCGGATCGCCAACCGGCTGCTGCGCCGGGTCCGGGACTTCGCCGAGGTCCGGGCCGACGGGGTGGTCACCGTGGAGACCGCCCGGGCCGCCCTCACCGTGTACGACGTCGACGCGCTCGGGCTGGACCGGCTGGACCGGGCGGTGCTCACCGCGCTGGTCGACTCGTTCCGGGGCGGTCCGGTCGGCCTCTCCACGCTTGCCGTGGCGGTGGGGGAGCAGCCGGACACGGTCGAGGAGGTCTGCGAGCCCTTCCTGGTGCGGGCCGGGCTGCTGGCGCGTACGCCCCGGGGTCGGGTGGCCACCGCGCCTGCCTGGCATCACTTGGGGCGTACGCCGCCGAATGGTACATTTGGCACCGATGCCCCTTCGGCGCCGGATCTGTTCTCCGCGCAGCCCGAATAGCCGTGATCCGAACGTGATCTGGGTCGCATTCGGTCTTCCCAGGCCTAGGGATTAGACTTCGCCGCGGTTTGTACAGGACGTGAGAATCCGCCTCCGCTCCGGTGCCCCGCGCCGGTCGGATTGCCAATGGGAAGGTCAACAACCGTGCTTTACGCAGCAGGGAGTGGTGGGGGAGCCGGCGGTCTGACGCCGATCCTCATGATCGCTCTGCTCTTCGGCGTCATGTATTTCATGATGATCCGCCCCCAGCAGAAGCGGCGCCGCGAGGCCGAGCAGATGCAGTCCGCGATCGGCGCGGGTGACGAGGTCGTCACCATCGGCGGGCTCTACGGCACGGTCACCGGCGTGGACGACGAGACCGTTCTGCTGGAGGTTGCCCCGGGCGTGCAGACCAAGTACGCGCGGCCGGCGATCGCCCGGGTGGTCAACAAGGCCGAGCGGCCCGAAGCCGTCGAGACGGTCCCCGAGGACGCGGAGCCCGTCAAGGAGTGACCGCCCGCCCCTGACGGGGCAGCGGATTCACCCCGCACAAGTGGATAGTTGGGTCGGCGCCCGTGCCGACACGCGTGGAATCCCCGCCCGACGCCGTTCGCGTCGCGCTCGGGGAGGGCGTGTCGGCCGGCGCCGGTCCGCAGGAGCCGTCGGGCGGACACCCCCGGCCCGACACCCGTCGCCGCTGCCCAGCGGCGCGACCGTACAGGGAGACAGGACAGCCGTGGCACCACCTCAGGGACAGATGCGCCCCGGACGGCAACTCGCCGTGCTCGGGCTCATCTTCGTCGTCCTCTATCTTTTGGTGTTCTTCTCGGGCGGTGCCAGCGGTGGCTGGAAGGACCGGCTGGAGCCCCGGCTCGGCCTGGACCTGGTCGGCGGCACCCGGCTGACGCTGGAGGCCACCAACACCGTGGACGGCAAGCCCCCGACGGCCGCCAACCTCGAGGAGGCGCGCCAGATCATCGAGAACCGGGTCAACGCCTACGGCGTGGCCGAGGCCGAGGTGGTCACCGAGGGCAACCGGAACATCGTCGTCTCCCTGCCGGGCACGAACCGGGACCTCACCGATGTCGGCAGCGCCGCCGAGCTGCGCTTCCGCAAGGTTCTCAAGGCCACCGACGGCAGCGGTGCCACCGTCGCCCCGGCCCCGAGCGCCAGCGCCACCCCCGACCCGTCGGGCAGCGCCTCGCCGGCCCCGTCCGGCAGCGCGACGCCGAAGCCGTCCGGCAGCGCGACGCCGAAGGCGACGGCCAGTGCCGCTGCCAAGGCCAGCTCGTCGCCGAGCGCCGGAGGGCAGGGCGGCATGGCTCCGGCCCCCAGCGCCAGCGCCAGCGCCAGCGCCAGCGCCAGCGCCGCCGCGCCGACGCCGTCGGCCACGCCGAGCGCCGCCGAGCCGACCACGAGCGCGAGTGCCGAGCCGGTGCCGCAGAGCATCGAGCAGCAGCGCGCGGCCGTCCAGCAGAAGGTCGGCGCGGACGCCTGGGGCGCCGCAACCGGCCTGAAGGCCCCGGCCGACCTCACCGCCGACCCGGCGCTGGCCGAGAAGCTCAAGCCGTTCGGCGCCCTCTCCCCGCAGGAGATCGCGGTGCTGCCGGTCGACATGCAGTTCAACGTCCCGACCATCACCTGCGCCCAGCTCGACACGCGGCCGCCGGCGTCGATCAAGGACGAGAAGCAGCAGGCGGTCGCCTGCGAGTCCGGCGCCAAGTACCTGCTGGACCAGGCGAAGGTGGTCGGCACCGACGTCAAGAACGCGTCCGCCCAGCTCGACCAGGCCAGCGCCTGGGTGGTGAGCCTGAACTTCACCGGCAAGGGCCAGGAGAAGTGGACGGCGCTGACCCGCGAGTCGTTCACCAACGAGGGCCAGGCCTGCGACCAGACCGCGCTCGGTCAGGGCGGCAAGTGCCGGGTCGCCGTGGTGCTGGACAACGAGATCATCTCGTCCCCGGAGATCCAGGGCGTGCTGACCGGTGACTCTCAGATCACCGGCAACTTCGACAGCAAGTCCGCCAACCAGCTGGCCAGCCAGCTGCGCTACGGCGCCCTGCCGGTGACCTTCAACCAGGCGGAGGCGCAGAACGTCACCGCGACCCTGGGCGACAGCCACCTCAAGGCGGGTCTGCTCGCGGCCGGCATCGGCATGCTGCTGGTCATCATCTACTCGTTCTTCTACTACCGGCTGCTCGGCTCGGTCATCTTCCTGAGCCTGGTGCTCTCGGCGGCTCTGGTCTTCGGCGCGCTGGTGGTGCTCGGCCGGTCGATCGGGTTCACCCTCACCCTCGCCGGCATCGCCGGCATGATCGTCTCGCTCGGTGTGGCGGCGGACTCGTTCGTCATCTACTTCGAGCGGCTCAAGGACGAGATCCGGGAGGGGCGCAGCCCACGCAGCGCGGTGCCGCGGGCGTGGATCCGGGCCCGTCGGACGATCATCTCGGCGAACGCGATCACCCTGATGTCCGCCGTGGTGCTCTACATCGTCTCGGTCGGCGCGGTGAAGGGCTTCGCCTTCGCGCTCGGCCTGGCGACCGTCCTCGACCTGCTCGTCGTCTTCCTCTTCCGTCACCCGATCATGACGATGTTCGCCCGGACCCGGGCGTTCCTGTCCCCGCGGGTCAGCGGCCTCGGCCGGGCCCTGCCGGCCCGATCGGCCGAGCAGGCCACCGCTCGCAACCCGCGCGTCAAGGAGGCCTGAGATGGCTAAGACTGGTCTGGCGTCCCGGCTCTACCGGGGCGAGGCCGATCTCAACATCGTCGGCCGGCGCAAGCTGTGGTTCGCCGTCGCCGGTGCGCTGGTGCTGATCGCCGTGCTCAGCTTCGCGATCCAGGGCTTCAAACTCGGCATCGAGTTCGCCGGTGGCAACTCGTTCCAGGTGCCGGCCAGCGTCGGCACCCTGGCCCAGGCCGAGGACAAGGTCAACGCTGCCCTGCTCGCCGAGGGCGGCGGCGCCGAGGTTGTCACCGCGCAGCAGGTCGGCAGCACCAGCGGCCAGTACTACGAGCTGCGGACTCCGCAGCTCAGCGCGGATCAGGCCAGCGCGGTCAAGACCGAGATGGCGAAGTCGTTCGGCATCCAGCCGGACCAGATCAGCGGCAGCCAGGTCTCGGAGGCGTGGGGCAGCCAGGTGACCTCCCGGGCGATGCTCGGTCTGGTGATCTTCATCGCGGTGGTGGCGATCTACCTGATCCTGCGCTTCGAGTGGCGGATGGCGGCCGCGGCGATCGCCTCGCTGGGCATGAACCTGGTCCTCACCGCCGGCATCTACTCGCTGGTCGGCTTCGAGGTCACCCCGTCGACGATCATCGGCTTCCTCACCATCCTGGGCTTCGCGCTCTACGACGTGGTGGTGGTCTTCGACAAGGTCCAGGAGAACACCCGCGGCATCACCGCGAACAACCACCAGACCTACGGCGAGGCGGCCAACCTGGCGCTGAACCAGAGCCTCATGCGGTCGCTGAACACCTCGGTGGTCGCCCTGCTCCCGGTCGGCGGTCTGCTCTTCATCGGTGCCGGCCTGCTCGGTGCCGGCACCCTGAAGGACCTGGGTCTGGTGCTCTTCGTCGGTATGGCGATGGCGTTCCTGACCTCGATCCTGCTGGCCACCCCGCTGCTGGTGCTGCTGAAGAACCAGGACCCGCGGATCAGCGCGCACAACAAGCGGGTGCTGGCCCGCCGGGGTGCCATCGCCCGGGGCGAGGTCACCCCGAAGGGCGCGCCGCGGCCCGCGACGACCGACGACGACCCCATCGACCCGGAGGCGGCGGCCCTCGCCGGCGCCGCGCCGAAGGTGGGTGCCCGACCAGTCGGCAAGCGCCCCACGGGTGCCCGCGGCGGTCGCCCCGGTGGCGGCGGCAACCGGCCGGGTGGCGCCAAGCGCCGCTGACAGGCGCGGAGCGCACCCGGTAGGAATCGACCGGACGGCGTCCGTCATGCTGTGCGAGCAGCATGACGGACGCCGTCGTCGTTTCGAAGGGACATGGGACGTACCGTGACGGAGACCCACACCACCGGGGTACGGGGAGACAGCGGCCCGGAAGTCGCCCAACTGGTCGCCAGTCGGGTGCTGGACGTGCCGGACTTCCCCAAGCCCGGGGTCATGTTCAAGGACCTGATGCCGCTCTTCGCCGACGGTGACGTCTTCCGCGAAGTGATCGACGGGATCGTCGCGTACCACGGGCGGGACACGTTCGACGCGGTTGCCGGCATCGAGGCACGGGGCTTCGTGCTCGCCGCGGCCATCGCGTACGCCACCGGGGTGGGTGTCGTTCCGGTGCGCAAGGCCGGCAAGCTGCCCCGCGCCACGCACACCGCCTCCTACGCGCTGGAGTACGGCGAGGCGACGCTGGAGGTGCACCAGGACGCGTTCACCGCCGGCCACCGGATCCTGGTGGTGGACGACGTGCTCGCCACCGGCGGCACCGCCGAGGCCACCCTCGACCTGGTGGAGCGGGCCGGCGGCACGGTGGCCGGCTTCACCGTTCTGCTCGAGCTGGGTTTCCTCAAGGGGCGGGAGCGACTCGCCCCGCGTCCGGTCCATGCCCTGCTGACCGTTTGATTCCCGGGGCTGGTCGGATCGGCTCGACGAGGTCCGTCCGGCGGAGGGGCGGCGCACCCTGCGTACGGGTAGCATTGCCCTTTGCCGACCGGACGGGTGGCGGGTCGGCGCGGAACAAGGCCGGCCCCCGGGCCGGTTGAACAGAACGTCGGCCGGCCGGCCGACGCATCCCGGCGAGCGGTGAGGAGGCCGGTGTCCCACGATGTCGTCCCTCCGGTGGAGGGCACGGTGCACCCGACAGGCGACGCGGACGGCGCGGTGACCGGGCAGAACGGCAACTCGCCGACCCGGGTGGCCGGCCCCGGCGGCGGACCCGACGCCAGGACGGACGGCGGCGCGTCGTCCGGCGGGGCGGTCGTGGTGCCGCTGCGGGCCGACGGCGCTGGTGAGTCCTCCGTCGGCGGTGGTTTCGCCCTCTCCAACGCCCCGACCGGGCGGCGGGTGCGCGCCCGGCTGGCCCGGTTCAACGCGCCGTGGCAGACCTCGCAGGTCAGCGAGGTGCTGGAGCCGCTGATCGCCACCCACCGGGAGAACCACCCCAAGGCCGACGCCCGACTGCTGCAGCGCGCGTTCGACACCGCCGCCCGCTGGCACTCGGGTCAGTACCGCAAGTCCGGCGACCCGTACATCACCCACCCGCTCGCGGTGGCGACCATCCTGGCCAACCTCGGGATGGACACCACCACCCTGGTCGCGGCGCTGCTGCACGACACGATCGAGGACACCGAGTACACCCTCGACCAGATGCGCGCCGACTTCGGCGGCGAGGTGGCCCTGCTGGTCGACGGCGTCACCAAGCTCGACAAGGTCAAGCTCGGTGACGCGGCCAAGGCCGAGACCATCCGCAAGATGGTGGTCGCCATGGCCAAGGACCCGCGGGTCCTGGTGATCAAGCTCGCGGACCGGCTGCACAACATGCGTACCCTCACCTTCCTGCCCCGCCCCAAGCAGGAGCAGAAGGCCAAGGAGACGCTGGAGATCCTGGCTCCGCTGGCGCACCGCCTGGGTATGAACACCATCAAGTGGGAGCTGGAGGATCTCGCCTTCGGCACCCTCTTCCCGAAGAGGTTCGAGGAGATCAACCGCCTGATCGGGGAGCACCAGCCGCAGCGGGAGGCGCTGCTGCGCCAGGTCACCCAGAAGGTGGGCACCGACCTGAAGGCCGCCAAGATCAAGGCGGAGGTCACCGGGCGGCCGAAGCACCTCTACTCGATCTACCAGAAGATGATCGTGCGGGGCCGCGACTTCAACGACATCTACGACCTGGTCGGGGTGCGGATCCTGGTCGACACGGTGCGGGACTGCTACGCGGCGCTGGGCGTGATCCACGCCAACTGGCAGCCGGTGCCGGGCCGGTTCAAGGACTACATCGCCATGCCCAAGTTCAACATGTACCAGTCGTTGCACACGACGGTCATCGGGCCCACCGGCAAGCCGGTGGAGATGCAGATCCGCACGTACGCGATGCACCGCACCGCCGAGTTCGGCATCGCCGCGCACTGGAAGTACAAGGAGCACAAGGGCGCCCAGATCGTCGGTCCGCCGGCGCACATCGACGAGATGACCTGGCTGCGGCAGCTGCTGGACTGGCAGCGGGAGGCGGCCGACCCGAGCGAGTTCCTCGACGCGCTGCGGTTCGACCTGTCCAGCCAGGAGGTGTACGTCTTCACCCCGAAGGGTGACGTCATCCCGCTGCCGACCGGGTCGACGCCGGTGGACTTCGCGTACGCGGTGCACACCGAGGTCGGGCACAAGTGCATCGGTGCCCGGGTCAACGGCAAGCTGGTGCCGCTGGAGTCGACGCTGTCCAACGGCGACGTGATCGAGATCTTCACGTCGAAGTCCGACACCGCCGGCCCGACCCAGGACTGGCTGGGTTTCGTCAAGAGCCCGCGCGCCCGCACCAAGATCCGCCAGTACTTCAACAAGGAACGGCGCGAGGAGGCGATCGAGGCCGGCAAGGACTCGATCGTCAAGGCGATGCGCAAGCAGGGCATGCCCCTGCAGCGGATGCTCACCTCCGACGCGCTGATGGCGATCGCCCGGGACCTGCACCTCGCGGACGTCGCCTCGCTCTACGCGGCCGTCGGCGACAGCCAGGTCTCCGCGCAGTCGGTGGTGCAGAAGCTGATGGCCGCGTACGGCGGCGAGGAGGGCGCGGCGGAGGACATCGCCGAGACCGCCGTCGCCACCCGGCCGCCGCGCAGCCGGGCCAGCAGCCATGACCCGGGTGTGGTCGTGCGGGGCGTCAGCGACGTCTGGATCAAGCTGGCCCGCTGCTGCACTCCGGTGCCGCCGGACGCCGTCTTCGGCTTCGTCACCCGCTCCGGCGGGGTGAGCGTGCACCGGGACGACTGCGCCAACGCCGAGGACCTCAAGGCGCAGAGCGAGCGGGTGGTCGAGGTGAGCTGGAAGCTCACCTCCGCGTCCACCTTCCTGGTCGCCATCCAGGTGGAGGCCCTCGACCGGCACAAGTTGCTGACCGACGTCACCCGGGTGCTCTCCGACGAGCGGGTCAACATCCTCTCCGCCACCGTCACCACCACCCGGGACCGGGTGGCGGTGAGCCGGTTCAGCTTCGAGATGGCCGACCCGAAGCACCTGGGGCACCTGCTGGCCGCCGTCCGCAAGGTCGACGGCGTCTTCGACGCCTACCGGGTCACCTCGGGGGCCTGAGGCACCGACGGACGAAGCGGCACCGACAACGGAAAAGCGCCCGCCGGCTCAGCCGGCGGGCGCTTTCCTGTGCGTCGTACGGGGTCAGCCGCCCTGGATGTCGCTCATCGCCAGCTTGTTGATGACGATCTCCTTCTTCGGGTGACCGCCGCCGGCCTGCGCGGCGTACGCGCCGTCGTCACCGGCCGCCGCGACCTGCTTCACCAGGTCCATGCCCCCGGTGACCGTGCCCAGCACGGTGTAGTTCGGGTCGAGCTGGGAGTCGCCGTACACGATGAAGAACTGGCTGCCGGTGCTGCTCGGCTGGCCGGAGTTGGCCATCGCGATGATGCCGTCCGGGTACGGCGGGCGCTTGTCGGTCGGCAGGTTCTCCTCGGCCAGGTTGTAGCTCGGGCCGCCGGTGCCGTCGGTGTCCCGCCAGCCCTTGCCGGTCGCGCTCGGGTCGCCGCACTGGAGCACCTGGATCCCCTGGGTGACCAGGCGGTGGCACTTGGTGTTGTCGAAGAAGCCCTTGCTGGCCAGGTGGGTGAAGCTGCCCGCGGTGCAGGGCACCTTGGCGCGGTCGATCTTCGCGGTGATCGGGCCCAGGTTGGTGTCGATCGTCATCGTCTGGGTGCCCTTGTTGTCCTGCTGGTTCGGGGGCAGCCCGACGTCCTTGATCTGCTTGGGGCGCCCCTCGGTGGGGACCTCGTTGTAGACGCACTGCGAGTAGCCCGCGGTGCCGGCGGTGTTCTGCTGCTTGTCGTCGTCACCACCGAGCGAGGTGGCCAGCCACACGGTGCCGGCGACCACGAGCACCAGCACGGCCGCGGCGCCGACGATGGCCTGCGTCTGCCGGCGCTTGCGGGCCTTGGTGGCGCGCTCGCTCATCTCCCGCTCGAGTCGGGCCCGCGCCGCCGCGCGCTGCCGCTCTCTCGTGGACGTCACGGTCACTCCTTACGGTGTTTCTCGGGCGCGGACGTTGCCCGCTGCTGTCAGGGGTGGGGCGGCCGGGGTCAGCTGGCGCTGGTGCTCGCCGCCGGCGCGGCGTTCGGCTCGCCGACGGTGAGGCTCTGGATCACCACGTCCGTCTTCGGCTTGACCTTGGCCCCGCTCCCATTGTCCACGGTCTCGAGGGCACCGATCTTCTCCACCACGTCGAGGCCGCCGGTGACCTTGCCGATGATCGGGTAGGCCGGCGTGTCCGGGTTGAAGTCCTTGAAGAAGATCAGGAACTGGCTGCCGTTGGCGCCCGGCGGGTTGGCGATCATGGCCACGGTGCCCTTGGGGTACGCCGGGGGCTGCGCCGGCGCCGGCGAGGCGGACGGGCTGGGCTCCGGCGCCGTGGGGACGTTCTCGTTGTAGAACGAGTAGGCGGGGCCGCCGATGCCGGTGCCGCTCGGGTCGCCGCAGCGCAGCGCGCCCTCGGCGGTGATCTCGTGGCACTTGGTGTTGTCGTAGAACGACTTGCCGGCCAGGTACGACATGCTCGCCCCCGCGCAGGGCGCCGAGGCGAGATCCAGCTCGGCGGTGATCGGGCCGCCCTGGTCGGTGTTGACCGTCATCGTCCGGGTGCCGGAGGTCGGCAGCTCGGTGGTCTTCGGCGTGCCGACGTCCTTGAGGTTGCTGTTGGCGCTGGCGTCCTGCGGGGTCCAGCTGCAGATGTCCTCGGCGGCCTTCGGCTCCGGCTTCGAGTCGAACGCGCCGAGCGCCCACGCCGAACCGAACCCGATCAGCGCCAGCACCACGAGGGCGCCGATCCCGGCCTGGATCTGCCGGCGCCGCTTCGCGGCGGCGGCCCGCCGGGCGAGCTGCCGGTCGAGCTTGGCCCGCGCCAGTTTGCGCTGCCGGTCCCTGCTGGAAGCCACCAGTGCTCCCCTTCCTCTACCCTGGTCCTCGCCGGCGCTGGGCCCTGTCCGCCCCGTCGTGCGCAGGTGCGCCACGCCACACGCCCGCCAGAGTGTACGGCCACCGGCTGGAAAAGTGGTGTACGAGGTTCGGCTCAAGATTTTTCGGGCGTTCCCGCTGTGCCCCGCGAGGCCCGTGGGACCCGTGGGCCGGCGAAACCCGATGGCCCGGGCGACTAGGCTGCTGACGGGGGACGACGACTCGACGGAAGGGGAGCGGACGTGCTCGTGGCCGGCTTTCCCGCGGACGCCTTCGGCACCAACTGCTACGTGGTGGCGACCGCGCCGGGGGAGCAGTGCGTGGTGGTCGACCCCGGCATCGGGGTGCTGGACCGGCTCGACGCCGTGCTCGCCGAGCACCGACTGCACCCGGCCGCCGTGCTGCTCACCCACGGCCACCTCGACCACACCTTCTCGGTGGCGCCGGTCTGCGGCGCCTGGGGCATCACCGCGTACGTGCACCCGGACGATCGGGAACTGCTGGCCGACCCGGCCAAGGCGCTCTCCATGGACCTCACCCAGCTCTTCGGCGGCCGGCTGCCGTACGCCGAGCCGGACGACGTGGCCGAGCTGACCGACGGCGCCACGCTCCGTCTCGCCGGGTTGGAGATCACCGTCGACCACGCGCCCGGCCATACCGGCGGGTCGGTGCTGTTCCGGATGCCCGGCGCCGGCTCGCCCTGGGAGGCCGAGCAGATCTGTCTCTCCGGTGACGTGCTCTTCGCCGGCTCGATCGGCCGCACCGACCTGCCGGGCGGCAGCATGCCCCGCATGCTCGCCAGTCTCCGGGAGAAGGTCCTCCCGCTGGCCGACGACACCGTCGTCCTGCCCGGCCACGGCCCCACGACCACCATCGGCCGCGAGCGCGCGACCAACCCGTACCTCATCGAGGTGGCGGGGACCGGCGACGCGCGCCCGGCCGCACCCACCCGCGGCCTGTAGTCCCGGCCGCGGCCCACGCCCGCACCGCGCCCTCCGCGCGGCATCCAAGGAGTACGCCATGAGCAAGCCCACGCCCATCTCCGGCTTCCCTGAATGGACGCCCGCCCAGCGGATGATCGAGCAGTTCGTCCTCGACCGGATCCGCGCCACCTTCGAGCTGTACGGCTTCGCCCCCCTGGAGACCCGTTCGGTGGAGCCGCTGGACCAGCTCCTGCGAAAGGGGGAGACCTCGAAGGAGGTCTACGTGCTGCGCCGGCTCCAGGCTGACCCCGGTGGGTCGGCCGGCGACGACGCGCTCGGCCTGCACTTCGACCTCACCGTGCCGTTCGCGCGGTACGTGCTGGAGAACGCCGGCAAGCTCCAGTTCCCGTTCCGCCGCTACCAGATCCAGAAGGTGTGGCGGGGCGAGCGGCCGCAGGAGGGGCGCTACCGCGAGTTCCTCCAGGCTGACATCGACATCGTCGACCGGGACACCCTGCCGACCCACTACGAGGCCGAGATGCCGCTCGTGATCGGCGACGCGCTGCGCTCGCTGCCGATCCCGCCGGTCCGGATCCAGGTGAACAACCGCAAGATCTGCGAGGGGTTCTACCGGGGCATCGGGCTGACCGACCCGGAGGCGGCGCTGCGCGCGATCGACAAGCTCGACAAGATCGGCCCGACCCGGGTGGCCGAGTTGCTGGCGGAGACCGCCGGGGCGAGCGAGGCGCAGGCCAAGGCATGCCTGGCGCTGGCCGAGATCTCCGCGCCGGACGCCTCTTTCGCCGACGCGGTGCGCGCCCTCGGGGTGAGCGACCCGCTGCTGGACGAGGGCATCGCGGAGCTGGTCTCGGTGGTGGAGACCGCCGCCGCGCACTCGCCCGGCCTCTGCGTCGCCGACCTGCGTATCGCCCGCGGCCTGGACTACTACACCGGCACCGTCTACGAGACGCAGATGATCGGCTACGAGCGGTTCGGCTCGGTCTGCTCGGGCGGTCGGTACGACAACCTGGCCAGCTCCGGCACGGTCCGGTTCCCCGGCGTGGGCATCTCCATCGGGGTGACCCGGCTGCTCGGCCTGCTCTTCGGCACCGAGGCGCTGTCGGTCTCCCGTAGCGTGCCGACCTGCGTGCTCGTCGCGGTCACCACCGAGGACGAGCGGCCGGCGAGCAACAAAATCGCCGATGCGCTGCGCTCCCGGGGCATCCCCACCGAGGTGTCCCCGAGCGCGGCCAAGTTCGGCAAGCAGATCCGGTACGCCGAGCGGCGTGGCATCCCGTACGTCTGGTTCCCCGCGGCCGAGGGCGACGAGGTGAAGGACATCCGCTCGGGCGAGCAGGTGGCCGCCGCAGCCGGCGAGTGGACCCCGGCTCGGGTGGACCTGAAGCCGCTGGTCGGCCCCGCGTCGACTGGCGCCTGACGAGGATTCGACCTACGGTAGCGTAACTTACGCCACCGTAGGGAGAACCTTGTGACCGTGCTCAGCCAGACCGCCCTGCTTCTCGAACTCGAGCCCGTGGTCGAGAAGAACCTCGACCGGCACCTGTCGCTGGCCAGGGAATGGTTTCCGCACGAGTACGTGCCGTGGAGCGAGGGGCGTACCTTCGCCGGCCCGCTCGGCGGCGAACCCTGGTCGGAGGCGGACTCGACGCTGCCCGAGGTGGCCCGCACCGCGCTGATCGTCAACCTGCTCACCGAGGACAACCTGCCCTCGTACCACCACGAGATCGCCACCCTCTTCGGGCGGGACGGGGCGTGGGGCACCTGGGTGCACCGGTGGACGGCCGAGGAGGGGCGGCACGGCACCGCGATCCGCGACTACCTCTCGGTGACCCGGGCGGTCGACCCGGTGGCGCTGGAGCGGGCCCGGATGACCCACATGTCGGCCGGCTACCACAACACCCACGGCGACGAGGTGCTGCATTCGCTGGCGTACGTCTCGTTCCAGGAGCTGGCCACCCGGATCTCGCACCGCAACACCGGCCGGGCCACCGGCGACCCGACCTGCGAGGCGCTGCTGGCCCGGGTGGCGGCCGACGAGAACCTGCACATGGTCTTCTACCGCAACCTGCTCGGCGCGGCCTTCGAGCTGGCCCCGAGCCAGGCCATGCGCGCGGTCGCCGACGTGCTGGCCGACTTCCAGATGCCGGGCGTCGGCATCGAGGGCTTCGCGCGCAAGTCGGTGGCCATCGCGCTGGCCGGCATCTACGACCTGCGCCAGCACCGTGACGAGGTGGTCGTGCCCGTGCTGCGCCAGTGGAACGTCTTCGACGTGGCCGGCCTGGACTCCGACGGCGAGGCCGCCCGCGACCAGATCGCCGCCCACCTCGACGACCTGGAACGGCAGGCGGCCCGCTTCGAGGAGAAGCGCGCCGCCCGCGCCGCCCGCCTCACCGTCGCCCGCTGACCTCTCCCCGCCCGCCACCCCGGTTCCCCGGCCCCCACCCGCCTGGGCGCGCGTCGCCTCGATGAGGGTGCGGTTTCCGGGAAAGAGTGCCTGATCCGCGCGCCATGGCCACACTTTCCGGGAAGCGTGGCCATGGCGGGGTGCGGGGCGAGCGGCGCGGGTGGAGGCGCCCAGCAGGGTCAGGCGGGGGCGTCGAGGGGGAACAGGAGGCAGCTCGAGGTCGCGTGCGCGATGAGGCGGCCGCCGGTGTCCGTCAGGCGGGCCTCGGCCAGGGCGGTGCGACGGCCGCGTTGGAGCACCGTGCCCTCGCAGCGGAGCGGGCCGCTGGCGACCGTCACCGGACGCAGGAACTTCACGTTCAGGTCCAGCGAGGTGTAGCCGACGCCGGCCGGCAGGGTGGTGTGCACCGCGCAGGCGGCGGCGGTGTCGAGCAGCGTGGAGATCACGCCGCCGTGCACCGTGCCGAGTGGGTTGTAGTGGAACTCCTGCGGCACCAGCTCGACGGCGACGCGACCCTCGTCGGCCTCCATCCGGGCCATGTCGATCAGGTGCATGATCGGCGGCGCGGCCAGCTCCCCGGCGATCATGGCGCGCAGCAGCTCCAGGCCGCTGCGCCGGCCGATGTGCGCCGCCCCGGCCGCCGGGTCGGACCAGGAGAAGGTGCGGCTGCGCTCCTGCGTCTGTGTCATGGACTCAGCCTCGCAGCGCATTGCTGAGTCTGTCAATCAGACCTAGCCTGGTCGCCATGAGACCCGCGGCACTGGACTGGTCGGTGGAGAACTGCACCATCGCGCGCGCCATGGAGATCCTCGGCGAGCGGTGGACCCTGGTCGTGCTCCGCGAGGTCTTCAACGGCATACGCCGGTTCGACGACATGCGGGTGCGTACCGGTGTCCCCCGACAGGTGCTCACCAACCGGCTCGCCCTGCTGGTCGAGCAGGGCGTGCTGCGCCGGGAGCCCTACCGGGAGCCGGGCAGCCGGGTGCGGCACGAGTACCGGCTCACCGACAAGGGGCTCGACCTGTGGCCGGTGCTGGTGGCGGTGCTCGGCTGGGGTGACCGCTACCTGGCCGACCCGGACGGCTCGCCGCTGGCGGTCGTCCACCGTGACTGCGGCGCCGAGGTCCGGGTCGCGCTGCGCTGCGCCGGGGGGCACGAGGTGACCGAATCGCGTGACGTGCTGCCGCGGCCGGGTCCGGGGGCGCGCCGCCGGGTCTGAGGCGCGACTCCGGCGTGCCGGGTCGGACGGCCGTCCGGGTGTCGGGCGGGGGGAGGAGTGTCCACGTTGTCGCATCGCGGTGACCGGTGACGGCGGGGTCGATTCGGGCAGAGGGATCCCTTGCTTAGGATCTTAAATATGTGAATACTTTGGTGCCTCGGCCGATTTTCCCCAGGTCGGCCGGGTCGTCCCTGGGCGCGCGTCCGCATGACGGCGCCCGTCCCCCCTCCCTGGAGGTTGTTACATGCGACCCACGAGGTCCTCGCTGCGCCGGGCCGCCGCCATCGCCGTGGCCGGCACCCTGGTCACCGGCTCGCTGCTCGGCGCACCCGCCCAGGCGGCCCCTGCCTCGCCCGCATCCCCCGACGCCGCGGCCACCCTGGTGGCCAAGCTCGGCGATCGCGCCGCCGGCGCGTACGCCGACCGCAGCGGCAAGATGGTCGTCGCGGTGACCGACGCCGCAGCCGCGCGCCAGGTCCGCGCCGCCGGCGCCACCCCGAAGCTCGTCACCCGGGGCGCCGACAAGCTCAACGCGGCCACCGCCGAGCTGGAGCGGTCCGCCAAGATCCCGGGCACCGCCTGGTGGGTCGACCCGGCCACCAACCAGGTCGTGGTCTCCGTCGACAGCACCGTGACCGGCGCCAAGCTGGAGCGGGTCAGGGCCGCCGCCGCCCGCACCGGCGGGACGGTCCGGATCGAGGCCGAGGCCGGCGTGCTGAGCACCCGCATCTCCGGCGGACAGGCGATCTACGCCGCCGGCGGTGGCCGCTGCTCGCTCGGCTTCAACGTCCGCAGCAGCTCGGGCACCACCTACTTCCTGACCGCCGGCCACTGCACCAACATCGCCTCGACCTGGTACTCGAACTCCGGCCAGACCAGCGTCCTGGGCACCCGGGCGGGCACCAGCTTCCCGGGCAACGACTACGGCATCGTCCGGCACAGCAACGCCGCCAACGCGACCGGCAACGTCTACCTCTGGAACGGCACCTACCGGGACGTCACCGGCGCCGCCAACGCGTACGTCGGCATGAGCGTGACGCGCTCCGGCAGCACCACCGGCCTGTGGGGCGGCAGCGTCCAGGCGCTGAACGCCACGGTCAACTACGCCGAGGGCAGCGTCTCCGGCCTGATCCGCACCAACGTCTGCGCCGAGCCCGGCGACAGCGGCGGCTCGCTGTTCAGCGGCAGCAGCGCGGTCGGCCTGACCTCCGGCGGCAGCGGCAACTGCCGCACCGGCGGCACCACCTACTTCCAGCCGGTCACCGAGCCGATGAGCGTCTACGGCGTCAGCATCATCTGACCGAACCTGCGTGAACGGGCCGCCGGACCACCGGCGGCCCGTTCCCGTGCCGGCCCGACGGCGATCACCACCAGGTTGCCGGGTGGTGCGGGACACGCTCCGCCAAGCTGACAGAATGCGGGTGCAGACCGTTCAGCGATGAGGAGACGCAAGTCGTGATCCGTACCCATGACGCCGGCAGCCTGCGCGCGACGGACGCCGGCACCACGGTGACGCTCGCCGGGTGGGTGGCCCGCCGGCGCGACCACGGCGGTGTCATCTTCGTCGACCTGCGCGACGGCTCGGGCGTGGTCCAGGTGGTCTTCCGTGAGGAGGACGCGCACGCGCTGCGCAACGAGTTCTGCGTGCGGGTCACCGGCGAGGTGACCCGGCGCCCCGAGGGCAACGAGAACCCGGACCTGCCCACCGGCGAGGTCGAGGTCACCGCGAGCGAGCTGACGGTGCTCTCCGAGGCGGCGCCGCTGCCGCTGCCGGTGGACGACCAGGTCGAGGCCGGCGACGACATCCGGCTCAAGTACCGCTACCTGGACCTGCGCCGCAGCGGCCCGGCGAAGGCGATGCGGCTGCGCTCGCGGGCCAACCAGCTCGCCCGGAAGGTGCTGCACGAGCGGGACTTCCTGGAGATCGAGACCCCCACCCTGACCCGCTCCACTCCGGAGGGTGCCCGCGACTTCCTGGTCCCGGTCCGGCTCCAGCCGGGCAGCTGGTACGCCCTGCCGCAGTCGCCGCAGTTGTTCAAGCAGCTGCTCATGGTCGGCGGCATGGAGCGCTACTACCAGATCGCCCGCTGCTACCGGGACGAGGACTTCCGCGCCGACCGGCAGCCGGAGTTCACCCAGCTCGACATCGAGATGTCCTTCGTCACCGAGGACGACGTGATCGACCTCGGCGAGGCGATCGTCTCGGCCCTCTGGTCCGACCTGGCCGGATACGAGATCCCCCGGCCGATCCCGCGGATCACCTGGCACGACGCGATGTCCCGGTACGGCTCGGACAAGCCGGACCTGCGTTACGGCGTCGAGCTGACCGAGCTCACCGACTACCTGCGCGGCACCGAGTTCCGGGTGTTCGCCGCCGCGATCGACGCGGGCGGCTACGTCGGCGCGGTCGTGATGCCGGGTGGCGCGTCGCAGAGCCGCAAGGAACTGGACGGCTGGCAGGACTGGGCCAAGGCGCGCGGCGCCCGGGGCCTGGCGTACGTGGTGCTCGACGCGGAGACCGGTGAGGCGCGTGGCCCGGTGGCCAAGAACCTCTCCGAGGCGCACCTGGCCGGCCTGGCCGACGCGGTCGGCGCCAAGCCGGGCGACGCCATCTTCTTCGCCGCCAGCACCAACACCCGCGAGGCGCAGGAGCTGCTCGGCGCGGCCCGGATCGAGATCGCCAAGCGGGCCAACCTGGTCGACGAGAGCGCCTGGGCGTTCTGCTGGGTGGTCGACGCGCCGATGTTCGAGAAGACGGACGAGGGCGGCTGGACGGCGGTGCACCACCCGTTCACCTCGCCGAACTCGGAGTGGGTCGACCGGTTCGAGGAGGCACCGGACCGGGCCCTGGCCTACGCGTACGACATCGTCTGCAACGGCAACGAGATCGGCGGCGGCTCGATCCGTATCCACCGCGGCGACGTGCAGCAGCGGGTCTTCGACCTCCTCGGCATCACGGCCGAGGAGGCGCAGGACAAGTTCGGCTTCCTGCTGGAGGCGTTCAAGTACGGCGCGCCGCCGCACGGCGGCATCGCGTTCGGCTGGGACCGGGTCTGCATGCTGCTCGCCGGTGCGGACTCGATCCGCGAGGTCATCGCCTTCCCGAAGACCCGCGGCGGCTTCGACCCGCTGACCAGCGCGCCGACGCCGATCACCGCGCAGCAGCGGGCCGAGGCGGGCGTCGACGCCAAGCCGAAGGCCCCTGCCGCCCCGCACGCCGGCACCGCCGGCCCGGCCGCGCCGGTGGCCGACCCGACCTGAGCCGTCCCCACCTGGCCCGGAGGTCTCCGTCATGATGGCGGGGGCCTCCGGTCGTTTACGGGAAGGGGACGGGATGACACTGCTCGTGGTGGGTGCCAGCGGCTTCCTCGGCGCCGAGGTCTGCCGGCAGGCGGTCGCGGCGGGAACGCGGGTGGTCGGCACGTACCACTCGGCCGGCGTCGCCGTCCCCGGCGTCGAGCCGCGCCGGCTCGACGTCACCGACCGCGCCGCCGTGCGCGCGCTGCTGACGCAGGTACGCCCCGACGCCGTCGTCGCCACCCCCTACCGCTACGACGACTGGGCGGTCACCGCCGACGGGGCGGCCAACATCGCCGTCGCCGCCGCCGAGGTGGGGGCGCGGCTGGTGCACCTGTCCAGCGACGCCCTGCACGGTGGGCGCCCGACCCCGTATCTCGACGACGACGTGCCCAGCCCGATACACGCGTACGGGGCGGCGAAAGCGGCGGCGGAGACCGCGGTCCGGGCGATCGACCCGGGCGCGGTGCTGGTGCGTACCTCGCTGATCCTGGGGGAGGGGAGCAAGCAGATCCAGCTCTGCCTCGAGGCCCTCGCCGGGCGCGCCACCCTGTTCACCGACGAGGCCCGCTGTCCGGTCGACGTGACCGACCTGGCCGCCGCCGTGTTGGAGTTGGTGCCGTCCGACCACGCCGGCCCGCTCAACGTGGCCGGCCCGGACCCGGTCAGCCGCGCCGAGATGGGGATCCTGGTCGCCCGGCAGTTCGGCCTCGATCCGGCCGGCCTGAAGACCACGACCACCGTCGCCGCCGGCCTGCACCGCCCCACCGACGTACGCCTCGACTCCTCCCGCGCCGCCGGCCTGCTCCGTACCCGGCTGCGCGGGGTCACCGAACTCCTCGCTCCCTGAGCGTCACCGCGGCGACCGTCGAATCATGCACACTTTCTATGCACAACTCTTGTGCATAGAAAGTGTGCACAGATATTGTGCATCCATGGGGAACGACAGGAAGCCGCCACCGCGCCAGGTACGGCTCGACCACCAGCAGGTACGCGCCCTGGCGCACCCGCTGCGGACGCGACTGCTCGGGGCGCTGCGGGTGAAGGGACCCGCCACCGCCACGCGCCTCGCCGAGCTGCTGGGCACCAACACCGGGGCGACCAGCTACCACCTGCGCCAGCTCGCCGAGGTCGGCCTGGTCATCGAGGACCCGGATCTCGGCACCGGCCGGCAGCGGTTCTGGCGGGCCGCGCACGACGTCACCAACTGGGAGCCCACCGACTTCGACGACGACCCGGACGCCCGTGCCGCGATCGACTGGATCCAGGGGAACCAGGTGCGGCACTTCCTCGAGCACGCCGAGAAGTGGCTGGCTGTCCGGCACGAGTGGTCCCCAGCCTGGCGGAACGCGTTCGGCATGGGCGACATCTTCATGACCATCCCGTCGACCCGACTCGAGGCGCTGCAGGCCGAGGTGTGGCAGATCCTCGACCGCTACCGCGCGGAGGCCGACCCCACGGAGCCCGGTGCCGAGCAGGTGCAGATCTTCCTCACCTCGCTCCCGCTGCTGGCGGACCTGCGGCTCGCCGACCCACCGTCCGAGGAGGAGCGATGAGCACGCTGTCCGTACGCCAGGTCCGGCTCCGCTACCTCACCCTCTACGGCCTGCGTTGGCTGCCCAGCGGCCTGATGATGCCCGTGATGATCCTGTTGATGCAGGAGCGCGGCCTGTCGCTGTCCCAGATCGGCCTGGTCGCCACCGCGCAGGGCCTGGTGGTCCTCGCGCTGGAGCTGCCCACCGGTGGGTTCGCCGACGCGCTCGGCCGCAAGCCGGTCCTCGCCGTCGCCTGGGTGATCGGCCTGATCTCGCTGGTCATCTTCGCGGTGGCCGACTCGTTCTGGCTCTTCTTCCTGGTCTGGGCGTTGCAGGGTGTCTACCGGGCCCTGGACAGTGGCCCGCTCGAGTCCTGGTACGTCGACGCCACCCTGGCCGCCGACCCGGACGCCGAGTACGAGCGCGGCCTGGGCCATGCCGGCACCGTCATCGGGCTGGCCATCGGCGCCGGCGCACTGCTCAGCGGCGGCCTGGTCGCGCTCGGTCCGGTCGGGCCGGTCAGCGCGCTGACCCTGCCCGTGCTGGTGGCCATCGTCCTGCACGTCGTCTCGCTGGTCGCGTTGCTGGTGCTGCTGGTGGAGACCCGGCCGGCCACGGGCGCCGCGGCGCTGCGCAACTCGGTGGTCGAGGCGCCCCGGATGGTCGGGCAGGCGATCGGCCTGCTGCGCCGCTCCCGGGTGCTGCTCGCCCTGGTCGCCGTCGAGCTGTTCTGGGGCTTCGGCATGGTCACCTTCGAGTCGCTGCTGCCGGTCCGCCTGTCCGAGGTCGTCGGCGGCGCCGACCGCGCGGCGGCGCTGCTCGGTCCGGCCGGCTCGGCGGCCTGGCTTGCCAACGCGGCCGGCGCCGCGCTCACCCCGCTGCTGCTGCGTCGGCTGGGTGCCGCGCCCGCCGCCGCGCTCATGCGGATCCTCCAGGGCGTGACCGTGGTCGGGATGGGCCTGCTGGCCGGCCCGGTCGGGGTGCTCATCGCCTACCTGGCCTGCTACACCGTGCACGGGGCGTCGAACCCGCTGCACATGGGGCTGCTGCACCGGCAGGTCGACGGGCCGTACCGGACCAGCGTGATCTCGCTGAACTCGATGATGGGCCAGCCGGCCGGGGCGCTCGGTGCGGTCGTCCTGACCGCGCTGGCCGACCGCAGCAGCGTCAGCATCGCCATGTTGGTCGGCGCCGTGGTGCTCGCCCTGGCCGCGCCGCTCTACCTGCCGGCCTGGCGCGCCGGGCGGGCCGTTGTGCCGGCGGAGGCCGGCGCAGCGGGGGAACACCTGACGCCGGTGCCGGACGAGGGGGTCACCGGGCCGGACGGCTCGCTCGCCGGTCCCGCACCCGTCCCGGCACCGGACCCGGCGACCTCGGGCAGCGGCGCGGCCCGGTCCGCCTGACGCCCGCGCTCCGCGGTGGGGGTGCGTCTGTTGTCGCCGGGGCGACCACAGGCGCACCCAACGGCCGAACCCCTCCCGCGAGCGGTGCTCAGCCCAGGTGGACCGAGCTGCGGCGCTCGGTCCCGGTGAAGCCGAGGCGGTGGTAGAGCCGGATCGCGCCGACGTTGGCGGTGTAGACGCCGAGCGCCACGTGGTCGTACCGGGCGAAGAGGGCGCGGGTCATCCCGGCCGTCAGCGCCGCGCCGAGGCCGTGGCCCCGCCGGTCGGGCGCCACGGTGAGGCCGGCGAGGAAGCCGATGTCACCCCGGCTGCGGTCCGCCCCGCAGGCGACCAGGCGGTCGCCGTCGCGGATGCCGTACCAGTCGACGATGCGGTGGTCGCCGGGACGGGAGGTCGTGGTGGGAAACGACTCCTCGATCAGCGCGGCCAGGGCCGGGTGGTCGGTCTCAATGAGGCGGACCACCCGCTCCTGCTCCGCCTGTGGGGGCGGGGGAGTGGTGGTCCAGAGGAAGTCCCACTCGTCGAGCCGCGCCACGGTCAGCCGGCCGGCCAGTTCGTCCGGCGACGTACGCGGCAGGTGCAGCCACTGCCCGGCGTGCAGTGTCCCGTCCGCCAGCAGGCCGGCGAAGACGTCCACTGCCGGGTCGGCCGCCCCGAGCGCCCCGCCGGCCGGCCCCTGCTCCGGCGGCAGCAGCCAGCCCACCGCGCCGTCCCGCCGCCAGCCCCGTGCCTCCTGGTCCCGCCAGAGCGCGTGCCGGGCGTACGGGTGATGACCGGTGGCGGCGAGCAGCGCGTCCCGACCCACCAGAGCCTGGTCGGCAGTGATCATGTCGCCAGCCTACGAGAGGTGAACAGGTGCCACCCGTCCGGTCCGCCGCCGTCGGGGAGCGGGCCGATCCATGGTGGAGATTGGCCGACAGACCGATCGGGTACATCCATCACCGACCTGCTGGTACCCCCACCGGAGGAACGACCATGTTCGCCATTATCGCGGCCATCGTGTTCGGCTTCGCGCTGCTGCTCGACTTCCTGAACACCAACCTCGGCGCCCCCGACCTGTTCAACGCGCAGACCCTCAGCCTGATCGGCTTTCTGCTGCTCGCCCTGCACCTGGCCGGTTTCGGCAGCGCCCGGGGCCGCTGGTACCGGGGTCGGCGTCCGGGCCGCGGCTGACCGGAACAGATCATCCCGGACCGGGCCGGCGGCGCGATTCCAGCGTCGTCAGCCCGGCCCGGTACTGTTCTCGTGATGGAGTCCGACGCCCTCTTCACCCTCGGCGAACCCGCCGGAGCGCCCCCCAGCGCCCCCGCGGGCTCCGGCGGTGTCGACGGGTTCACCGCCGTCGGTGCGGATTCGCCCCTGCCGGTCCGGATGCGGCCGGCCGGCATCGACGAGCTCGTCGGGCAGGACCACCTGCTCGCCCCGGGCGCACCGCTGCGTCAACTGGTGGAGGGCGCCGCGCCGATGTCGGTGATCCTCTGGGGGCCGCCCGGCAGTGGCAAGACCACCATCGCCCACCTGGTGGCCCGGGCCACCGACCGCCGCTTCGTCGCGATGTCCGCGCTGACGGCCGGTGTGAAGGACGTCCGCGCGGTGATCGACACCGCCCGTCGGCAGCGCCGCGCCGGCGGTCCGCCGACCGTGCTGTTCATCGACGAGGTGCACCGGTTCAGCAAGACGCAGCAGGACTCGCTGCTCGCCGCGGTGGAGGACCGGACGGTCACCCTGCTCGCGGCGACCACCGAGAACCCGTACTTCTCGGTCATCTCCCCGCTGCTGTCCCGCTGCGTGCTGCTCACCCTTCAGTCGCTGGACGACGACGCCGTGCGCGGTCTGCTGCGCCGCGCGGTCACCGACGCGCGCGGGCTGGGTGGCGCGCTCACCCTGGAGGTCGAGGCGGAGGATCATCTCGTCCGCCTCGCCGGCGGCGACGTACGCAAGGCGTTGACCGCCCTGGAGGCGGCGGCCGCCACCGCCACCGCGCTCGGCGCCGGCCGGATCGACCTGGCCACCGCCGAGCAGGCCGTCGACGTCGCCGCCGTCCGGTACGACCGTGACGGCGACGCTCACTACGACGTGACCAGCGCGTTCATCAAGAGCATGCGCGGCTCGGACGTGGACGCGGCGCTGCACTGGCTGGCCCGGATGCTGGTGGCCGGCGAGGACGCCCGTTTCATCGCCCGGCGCCTGGTCATCTTCGCCAGCGAGGACGTCGGCATGGCCGACCCCACCGCACTCACCGTCGCCACCGCCGCCGCGCACGCCGTCGAATACGTCGGGCTGCCCGAGGCCCAGCTCAACCTGGCCCAGGCGGTGATCCACCTGGCCACCGCCCCGAAGTCGAACTCGGCCACGGCGGCGATCGGCGCGGCCATCGCCGACGTGCGTGCCGGGCGGGGCGGGCCGGTGCCGCGCGCACTGCGTGACGCCCACTACTCCGGGGCGCGCGGCCTCGGGCACGGTGCCGGTTACCGCTATCCGCACGACGACCACCGGGGCGTGGTCACCCAGCAGTACGTTCCGGACGATCTCGTCGGGACCGACTACTACCGGCCCAGCGGGCACGGCGCGGAGCGGGCGTTGGCCACCCGGCTGCCGCTGCTGCGTCGGATCGTCCGCGGGCTGCCGGCACCGGCGGTACGGGCGGAGGCCGGCGCACCGGCCGTGCCCGTCGGCCCGGCGGGCGTGGAGCAGGGCAACGGGGCGAACGAGGGCGGCAGCGATGCCGTCGGGGAGGGTCAGCAGTGATGGCGCGTGGTCCGGAGCGGCCCGAGGACGGCCCCGACGAGCGGCGCGACCCCCGTGCCAAGGGCCGCCGGTGGGGGCGGGGCAAGGCCGACGCCGAGCCGGCCGAGGCGACCGCCGGCGAGGAGTTCGGCTGGATCGACGACCTGCGGACGGCCAAGCAGCAGCGCAGCGACCTCGGCCCGGACGGTGGCGGGCCTACCGCGCCACCCCCGCACGGCGGACTGCCGCCCGCGGCTCCGGGGCCCCGACCCGGTCCTCCCTCGCCCGAGCCTCCGCGCGGCCCCCGCCCCGGTGCGGTGCCGCCGCCCGGTCCGGACGGCCCGCCCGCCGGGCGTGGCCCGGCCGCCGCCGGACCGGCGACGCCCCCGGTTCGTCCCGGTGGGCCCGATCCGGCGGCGACCCGCCGCCGTCCCGTCGACGGCCCCTGGCCCGGTACGCCCGGGCCCGCTCGGCATCCCGCTGAGGCGTCCCGGCCACCAGCCCGGAGCGCGGACGCGCCCACCGGACAGCAGGCACCGGTTCCGCCGGCCGCCGGCCGGCCGGGCGACCACGTCGGGCCGCCCGCCCGGGCGGTCCCGCCGGCCGGTCCCGCCGCGGACCCTGCCCGGGGCGGCCAGGCGCCCGGCGGCTGGCCGCCGCCGGGCCCCGCCGTGCCGCCTGGCGGTCCGCACGCCGCCGGGCCGCCCACCCCCCGGGGTCGGCGCGGCGCCGGTGGACCCGGCGGAGCACCCTCCGGCCCGTACGGGGATGGAGTCGACCCGGCCGCGCGACCCGTCTCCGGCGCCGGCCGGCGGGCCGCTGCCGAGCCCACGCTCGGCCGGCCCGGCGTGCCGTCGGCGCGCGGCGCGTCCGCCGCGCCCGGTGCCGGCCACCCCGGTGTCGAACCGGTGACCGGCGCTGCCGAGCCCCGCCGCCGCGGCCCGGCCGAGCCAGACCCGTCCACCGCCGGCCCGTCCCGGGTGGACGGTCCCACCGCGCCGGGTGGTCGACGTCGGGTTGCTGAACCGGACCAGTCGGCGCCGGTGCCGCGCAGCGGGAACGCCCCGCCCGTGCCGGGTGCCCCGTCCGACGCCGCCCACGGCCGGACGCAGGGCCCGGGTACACCGCCAGGCCGTCGCGCCGCACCGGATTCCCCGGCCGGTCGCCGGGCCGTGCCGGGCGACGCCGTGACGTCGACCGGTCGCCGGGCCGCTCCCGAGGACGGGGCGCCGACCGGCCGTCGGGCTGCGCCGGACGACGGACCGACCGTGGCTGGTCGCCGGGCTGCGCCGGACGACGCGTCGACCGTGGCCGGCCGTCGGGCCGCGCCGGACGACGCACCGACCGTGGCCGGTCGCCGGGGGGCCGCGGAGATGCCGGGCGCCCGGCGGTCCACCGGTGACGGGCCGCAGACCCCGGGCCCGCGCCGCGCCGCCCGCGAGGACACCGACGAGGCGCGACCGCAGCGCCCCGAGCGACCGGCCGATTGGCTCCGACAGGCCGGTCGTACCCACCACAGTGGGGTCATGCCGACAATCCGTCCAACCGGTTCCCCGGTCGGCGAGCCGTCGTCCGGAAACCGGGACACCTCCGCCGGGCCCGATCGTGGTCGGTCCGGCGCGGCCGCGGTGCCGCCGGTGAAGCCCGACCAGTCCGGCCCCGTCCGTGGTGCCGCGCGGCCCGCCGGCCCGGCCGGCCGTCCGGCCGGTGCCGGGGCGGCGGGCCTGCCGGCGGGCGGGGATCCCGACCGCACCGGCGGCCTGCCCACCAGCGGGGACCGGAGCGCCGGGCGGCCCGGGCCGGTCCCCAGCCAGCCCGGGCGACCCGGCCCGGGTCCGGCCGCTGGTGACGCCCGCAGCGCCGGAGGTGTCCGCGGCGCCGCCCGGCCGGGCCCGGACGGTCCCGTCCCGCCGCGTCCTGCCGGAGACGGGCGCGTTCCACAGACCAGCGGCGAGCCCGGTGCGCGCACCGGGGCGGCCGGCGGCCCGGCGGTCGCCCGGGCGGCGGCCTCCGTGGCCCGTCCCGGCGGACCTGACGAGCGGCCAACCGGGCGAATGAATCCGCCCGGGGCGGAGGCGGGCCGACCCGGTCCGACCGGCGCGGCCGCCGTACCCGCGCCAGGGCGGCCCGGTGAGCCGGCGGTGGCCCGGGCGGCCGCGGCCGTACCGCCGGGGGAGCCGGCCGGGCCGCGACCCGGACCGGCCGACGGCGCCGGACCGGCGCTGCGGCGGCCCGAGGCGGAGCCTGCGCAGGCCGCGGGAGCGGCCGGCGGGCTGCGCGGCGCACGCTCCGAGCTGCGCCGGCAGATGCGCGAGCGGCGGCGGCTGCGGATGGGCGTCCTCGCCCTGGTCAGCCTGCTGCTGCTCGGCGCGGTTCCGCTCTACTTCGGGTTGCGCACGCTCGGCCGTGACCCGGTCTTCGACACCCTTGACGGGCTGAACGTGCCCGCCTGGGCGGCGGAGAAGACCGTCGACAACGTCAGCGGCAGCCGCTGGTGCTTCGAGGACTGCCGGCTGCGGGAGCGGACCGTCGAGTCGCAGAAGGCGCCGAAGGAGACGGCGCAGGCGTACGAGCAGGCCCTGGCCAACGACGGCTGGCGGCGCTGGAAGGTCAACTTCTGCCCGGAGCAGCCGGTCAAGGGCAGCTACACCTGCTGGCGGCGGGACGAGCTCACCCTCGACCTCTGGGTACGCGAACGCACCTGTGCGCCGCCACCGGTGGACGGGGCGCAGACTCCATCGCCCGCGCCCTCGCCCGCAGCGGGGAAGTGCGCCGGATCGTTGGTGTCGGTGAAGGTCCGTAACGCGATCGACGACGAACGGACCGGACCACAGCCCACCACTGATCCGTCACTCACCGGTGAGGATCCGTACCCGACCCTCACCGACGATCCGCTGGGCGAGTTGACACCCTCACCGTCGTGAGCAGCTCTCCATCACGGACGGTAGGGTCTGGGGCTGGCGGGCTCGTTCGCGCCCGTTGACCGGTGAGGGGTCGGCGGGGCGTGGACCGGGTAGGACGGTCGCGCGTTCCGGGGCGTCGGGCTCCGGGACACTGCTTGAGGAGGACATGCGCGTGAGAGGTGGAGAGATCGCTGCGCTGATCGCGGCCGGCGCGTTCCTGATGCTGGTGCTGGTGCTGGCGGTGCCGATCCTGCGGCTGCGGCACACCGTGGACGCGACGACCCGCATGATCACCGAGCTGAACGACCGCACCGCGCCGCTGCTCGGTGACGTCAACACCACGGTGAAGAACGTCAACACCGCCCTCGAGCAGGCACAGACCACCCTCGACGGGGTCAACCTCCAGCTGGCCAAGGTGGACACCATGACCAGCCACGCCCAGAACGTCACCGCCAACGTGGCGAACCTGGCCGCCGTGGTCTCCGCCGCCGCCGCGAACCCGCTGGTCAAGGTGGCCGCGTTCGGCTACGGCGTACGCAAGGCCGCGGCCGCCCGCCGGCACGCGGAGGACGAGCGCGACGCCCGCGACATCATCAAGCAGCGGCGCCGCGCCGAGAAGCGCGCCAACCGGTGACCCGGCCGAACGGGAGGATGTGACCATGAAGCGGTTGTTCTGGCTGGGCATCGGCCTGGCCGCCGGCGTGCTGGTGGTACGCAAGGTCACCCGTACCGCGCAGGCGTACACGCCGGCGGGGATCGCCAGCGGCCTGTCCGAGTCCGCGGGCGGCCTCGTCGAGTCGGTCCGTAGCTTCGTCGAGGACGTCCGGACCGGGATGGCCGAGCGGGAGCAGGAGATCCACGAGGCCTTCGCCCATGGCGAGCTGTACGACGACCAGTTCGCCGAGCTGCGGGAGGACCCGCGCATCGGCGACCGAGAGATTTTCCCGGAGGAGCATCAGCGATGAAGACGGCGGAGATCAAGCGGCGGTACCTCGCCCACTTCGAGGCGAACGGCCATGCCGTGGTGCCGTCCGCTCCGCTGCCCGCCATCAGCGACCCGAACCTGCTGTTCGTCAATGCCGGTATGGTGCAGTTCGTCCCCTACTTCCTGGGCCAGCAGACCCCGCCGTACCGCCGCGCGGTCAGCGTGCAGAAGTGCATCCGGACGCCGGACATCGACGAGGTCGGCAAGACCAGCCGGCACGGCACGTTCTTCCAGATGAACGGCAACTTCTCCTTCGGCGACTACTTCAAGGACGGGGCGATTCCGCTCGCCTGGGACCTGGTCACCAAGTCGGTCGAGGCGGGGGGCTTCGGGCTGGACCCGGAGCGGATCTGGCCGACCGTCTACCTGGACGACGACGAGGCGTACGAGATCTGGCGGTCGGTCGGCGTACCGGCCGAGCGGATCGTGCGCCGGGGCAAGGCGGACAACTTCTGGTCGATGGGCATCCCCGGCCCGTGCGGCCCGTGCTCCGAGCTGTTCTACGACCGGGGGCCGGAGTACGGCCGCGAGGGCGGACCGGCGGTCGACGAGGACCGCTACATGGAGTTCTGGAACCTCGTCTTCATGCAGTTCGAGCGGGGGCCGGGCGTCGGCAAGGCGGACTTTCCGATCCTCGGTGAGCTGCCGGCGAAGAACATCGACACCGGCATGGGCCTGGAGCGGATGGCCTCGATCCTGCAGGGCGTCGACAACCTCTACGAGATCGACGAGGTCCGGCCGATCCTGGACAAGGCCGCCGAGCTGACCGGCAAGCGGTACGGGGCGCACTCCGGCCACGTGGCCAGCGAGTCGCACCCGGACGACGTCCGGCTGCGGGTGATCGCCGACCACGTCCGCACCGCGCTGATGCTGATCGGTGACGGGGTGACCCCGTCCAACGAGGGCCGCGGCTACGTGTTGCGCCGGATCATGCGCCGGGCCATCCGGGCGGTCCGCCTCCTCGGCTACCAGGACCGGGCGCTGCCCGAGCTGCTGCCGGTGGCCCGGGACTGCATGTCGCCGTCGTACCCGGAGCTGGCCGAGGAGTTCGGCCGGATCTCGCAGTACGCGTACGCGGAGGAGGACGCCTTCCTCGCCACGCTGCGTGCCGGCACCACGATCCTGGACACCGCGATCGCGGAGACCAAGTCGGCCGGCAAGGCGGCGATCTCCGGGGACAAGGCGTTCCAGCTGCACGACACGTACGGCTTCCCGATCGACCTGACGCTGGAGATCGCGGCCGAGCAGGGCCTGCAGGTCGACGCGGACGGCTTCCGCCGGCTGATGGCCGACCAGCGCAGCCGGGCCAAGGCCGACGCGCAGGCGCGTAAGACCGGCCACACCGACGTGTCGGCCTACCGGTCGGTGCTCGACGGTGGCGGGCCGGTGGAGTTCACCGGCTACACCGAGCTGAACCGGGAGTCCCGGGTCCGCGCCCTGCTCGCCGGCGGCGACCAGGTCACCGCGGCGGTCGAGGGGGACACGGTCGAGCTGGTGCTCGACACCACCCCGTTCTACGCCGAGGGCGGTGGCCAGCAGCCCGACCAGGGCCTGATCACGGTCGGCGGCGGCCAGCTCGAGGTCTTCGACGTGCAGCAGCCGGTGCCGGGCCTGATCGTGCACCGGGCCAGGGTGGTCCGGGGCGAGGTGCGCGCCGGAGAGACCGGATACGCCGAGATCGACGTGTCCCGGCGGCGGGCCATCTCCCGCTCGCACACCGCCACCCACCTGGTGCACCAGACCATGCGCAACTTCCTCGGCGAGTCGGCCACCCAGGCGGGCTCGCTGAACGCACCGGGGCGGCTGCGGTTCGACTTCAACACCCCGACCGGGGTGGCGCCGAGCGTGCTGCAGGACGTGGAGCAGCAGGTCAACGAGGTGCTCCTGGCCGACCTGGAGGTGCACGCCTTCATCACCAGCCAGGAGGAGGCCCGCCGGATCGGCGCGATGGCGCTCTTCGGCGAGAAGTACGGGGAGCGGGTCCGGGTCGTCGAGGTCGGCGACTACGCCCGGGAGCTGTGCGGTGGCACGCACGTGGCCCGTTCGGCCCAGCTCGGCCTGGTGAAGATCCTCTCCGAGGCGTCGGTCGGCTCCGGCGTCCGCCGGATCGAGGCCCTGGTGGGCATGGACGCGTTCGGCTTCCTGGCCCGCGAGCACCTGCTCGTCTCCCGTCTCGCCGAGCTGTTCCGGGTCCCCGGAGACCAGGTCGCCGACCGGGTGGAGCAGACCGTCACCCAGCTCCGCGACGCGGAGAAGGAGCTGGAGAAGCTCCGCGCCCAGTTGGTGCTGGGCGGGGCGGCGGCCCTGGCCGGGCAGGCCAAGGACGTGCGGGGCGTCGCGTACGTCGGCACGGAGGCGCCCGAGGGCGCGGCCGGCAACGACGTGCGGACCCTGGCCCAGGAGATCCGGGGCCGGATCGACCCGGCCCGGCCGGCGGTGGTCGCGGTGGCCGCCCGGGCGGGCGGCAAGGCGTCCCTGGTGGTGGCGGTCAATCAGGCTGCCCGGAGCCGGGGCCTGGCCGCCAAGGACCTGGTGAAGGCGGCCTTCTCCGGCCGGGGCGGCGGCAGCGACGACCTCGCCCAGGGCGGCGGCCTGCCCGCGGCGGAGGCACCGAACCTGCTGATCACCGTGGAGAAGGCGATCGCCGAGGCGTGATGGTCGCACCGATCGATGCCAGGGCGGACCGGTCCGGTCCGCCCTGGCCCGTACCGGAGGAAAGGTGTCCGGTAGATGGCTGAACCGCCCCGTGGAGTACGGCTCGGGGTCGATGTCGGGCAGGTCCGGGTGGGTGTCGCCCGGTCCGATCCGCACGGCATCCTGGCCACCCCGCTGGTCACCCTCGCCCGGGACCTGACGGCCGCACCGGACGCGGTGCCCACCGACATGGCCGAGCTGGTCCGGCTGGCCGCCGAGCACGAGGCGGTCGAGGTCGTCGTCGGACTGCCGGTCAACCTCGCCGGAAAGCATGGCCCGGCGGCGGCGAACGTCTCAGCGTATGCTGCCCGACTGGCTGATGTATTGGGGGCGGTTCCGGTGACGCTGACGGACGAGAGGATGTCGACCGTGGTCGCGAGCCGTAGGCTGGCCGAACGGGGCGTCCGGGGTAAACGCCAACGGGCGGTGGTCGACCAGGCCGCCGCGGTGGAGATTCTGCAGAGCTGGCTGGACGCACAGCGGAGGCGGACGCAATGATCGACGACCTTGACCTGGGCTTCGACGATCCGGAGAGGGGGGAGAAGGGCCGGCACCGACGCCGCGCGGTACGCAAACGCAACGGCAAGTCGGGCGGCGGGGCCAAGACCGTCTTCGCCCTCCTGATGGCGCTCGTGCTGCTGGGCGGCATCGGCGGCGGCGCGTACATCGGCTTCGACCGGATCCGTAACCACTTCGTCACCCCCGACTACGCCGGCCCGGGATCGGGCGAGGTGCTGGTCCAGGTGAAGAAGGGGGACACCCTTACCGACATCGGGAACACCCTCTACGACGCCGGGGTGGTGAAGAGCACCAAGGCGTTCATCGAGGCCGCCGACGCGAACTCCCGCAGCAAGAACATCCAGGTCGGCAGCTACAAGGTCCGCAAGCAGATGAAGGCCGCCGACGCGGTCACCGTGCTGCTCGACCCGAAGAGCCGGGTGGTCAACGGGGTGACCATCCCCGAGGGCACGATCAGCCTAAACATCTACGCGATCCTCTCCAAGGAGACCAAGATCCCGGTCGCCGAGTTCAAGAAGGCCGCGGAGGATCCGGCCGACCTGGGCGTGCCGGACTTCTGGTTCAAGCGTGGCGACAAGAAGAAGAGCCCGAAGAGCATCGAGGGCTTCCTCTACCCGTCCACCTACGAGATCCCGCCGAAGGCCACGGCCAAGCAGATCCTGTCGATGATGGTGCAACAGTTCCTCGGCGTCACCCAGCAGATCGACTTCGTCGACCGGGTGCAGAAGGAGCGGAACATCTCCCCGTACGAGGCGCTGATCACCGCCTCCATCGCCCAGGCCGAGGCGGTCGACCCGAAGGACTTCCCGAAGGTGTCCCGGGTGATCTACAACCGGGTCTATGCCGGCAAGATCCCCTGCAACTGCCTGGGCATCGACAGCGGTATCAACTACTGGCTGCGCCTGCAGGGCAAGGACCCGAAGGACTCCAACGACCTCCTGCGGAGCGAGATCAACGACCCGAAGAACCCGTACAACACCCACGACGTTCCGGGCCTGCCGATCACCCCGATCAGCAACCCCGGCGAGGACGCGCTCAAGGGCGCCCTCGACCCGCCGCAGGGGGACTGGATCTTCTTCATGACGGTCGACCAGAAGGGCACGATGGGCTACGGCCGCAACGACGCTGAGTACACCCAGCTCAGGAAGACGATGTGCAAGAACAAGGTGCTGACCGGGGAGCTTTGCCGATTCTGAGGGCCGCCGTCGTCGGTAAGCCGATCGCGCACTCGCTCTCCCCGGTGATCCACGAGGCGGGGTACGCGGCGGCCGGGCTGACGGGGTGGTCGTACACCCGGATCGAGTGCGCGGCCGACGAGCTGGCCGGCCTGGTCGCGGGCCTGGGCCCGGATTGGGCCGGGCTGTCGGTGACCATGCCGGGCAAGGAGGCGGCGCTGGCGCTGGCCGACGAGGTCTCGCCGGTCGCCGCCGCCGTCGGCGCCGCCAACACCCTGGTACGCCGACCCGACGGCTCCTGGTACGCCGACAACACCGACGTCGCCGGCATGGTCGACGTGCTCACCGCGGCCGGATGCGCGGCCGGTGCCACGGTGACCGTGCTCGGTGCGGGCGGCACCGCCCGGGCGGCGATCGCGGCGGCGGCTCGGATCGGCGCGGCCGAGGTCACCGTGGTGGCCCGCCGGCCCGAGGCGGTCGACGAGCTGCGCCCGGTGGCCCGCGCGGTCGGGGTGCCCCTCGCCGGCGCCGACTGGGACGGCGCCCCGGCGCACGCCCGCGCCGACCTCGTGATCTCGACCGTGCCGAAGGGGGTGGCAGATCCGCTCGCCGGGCACTTCGACTGGCGGCCGGGATCCGTCTTCTTCGACGCGCTCTACGATCCCTGGCCCACCCCGCTCGCCGTGTCGGCGCTCGCCGCCGGCTGCCGGGTCGTCTCCGGGCTGGACCTGCTGCTGGCCCAGGCCGTCGGCCAGTTCGAGCAGTTCACCGGCGTCCCCGCGCCCCGTGCGGCGATGGCCGCGGCGCTCGCCGTGGCCCGCGACGCCGGCTGACCCGGACGGGGCCGCGCCCGGCACGCGGACGGGCGCGTCCGCAGGGCGGGATGCGGTGGGCGGAGCATCGGGGCGGCCACCGGGCGTGACAGACTGACCGCTGTGTTGCGCTGGCTGACTGCAGGTGAATCGCACGGACCCGCCCTCGTCGCGCTGCTGGAGGGGGTGCCCGCCGGCATCGAGCTGACCACCGCGGAGATCGCCGGTGAGCTGGCCCGGCGGCGGCTCGGCTACGGCCGCGGCGCCCGGATGGCGTTCGAGCAGGACGAGGTCGAGATCATCGGCGGCCTGCGGCACGGTGCCACCGTCGGCAGCCCGGTGGCTATCCGGGTCGGCAACTCCGAGTGGCCCAAGTGGCGCACCGTGATGGCCGCCGATCCGGTCGACCCGGAGGAACTGGCCGGGCAGGCCCGGAACGCCCCGCTCACCCGCCCCCGCCCCGGCCACGCCGACCTGGCCGGCATGCAGAAGTACGGCCACACCGACGCCCGGCCGATCCTGGAGCGAGCCAGCGCCCGCGAGACCGCCGCCCGGGTCGCCGTCGGCACGGTCGCCAAGGCCCTGGTGAAGCAGGCGCTCGGCATCGAGATCGTCTCCCACGTGGTGGAGCTGGGCCCGGTGGCCGTGAAGCCCGGCCTGCGCCCGACCCCCGAGGACGCCGCCCGCATCGACGCCGACCCGCTGCGCTGCCTCGACCCGGAGGCCAGCGCCCGGATGGTCGCGGAGGTCGACGCCGCGAAGAAGGCCGCCGACACCCTGGGCGGCGTGGTCGAGGTGCTCGCGTACGGGGTGCCGCCGGGCCTGGGCAGCCACGTGCAGTGGGACCGCAAGCTGGACGCGCGCCTCGCCACGGCGCTGATGTCGATCCAGGCCATCAAGGGCGTGGAGATCGGCGACGGCTGGCAGCAGGCCCGCTCCCGAGGCTCGGAGGCGCACGACGAGATCCTGCCCACCGCGACCGGGGTACGCCGGGTGACCGACCGGGCCGGTGGCCTGGAGGGCGGCATCACCACCGGCGAGCCGCTGCGGGTGAAGGCCGCGATGAAGCCGATCTCGTCGCTGAACCGGGCGCTGTCCACCGTCGACGTCGCCACCGGCGAGGCGGCGACGGCGATCAACCAGCGTTCCGACGTCTGTGCGGTGCCGGCGGCGGCGGTGGTGGCCGAGGCGATGGTCGCCCTCGTGCTGGCCGAGGCGGCGGTGGAGAAGTTCGGCGGCGACTCGGTCGCGGAGATGCGCCGCAACCTCGCCGGCTACCTCGACGCCCTGGTGATCAGGTGAGCAGCCGGCCGATCTGCGTGCTGGTCGGGGCGCCCGGCTCCGGCAAGACCACCGTGGGGCAGGCGCTCGCCGACACGCTCGGTGTGACCTTCCGGGACACCGACACCGACATCGAGCAGCTCGCCGGCAAGCCGATCCCGGAGATCTTCATCGACGAGGGGGAGGCGCACTTCCGTGCCCTCGAACGGGCGGCGGTGGCGGCGGCCCTGGCCGCGCACCCGGGGGTGCTCGCCCTCGGCGGCGGCGCGGTCCTCGCGGAGGAGAATCGCGCCGCGCTCATCGGGCACACCGTCGTGCACCTGTCGGTGGAGCTGCCCGACGCGGTGAAGCGGGTCGGCCTGGGTGCCGGCCGGCCGTTGCTGGCGCTCAACCCGCGGGCCACCCTCAAGCACCTGATGGAGCAGCGCCGCCCGCTCTACGCCGAGGTGGCGACCGCGACCGTGGTCACCGACGGGCGCACCCCGCACGAGCTGGCCACCGAGATCGCCGCCCTGCTCAAGCCCTGACCTGCCACGGAGTTGGACATGGACGAGGTGACCCGGATCCCGGTCGGCGGCGAACGGCCGTACGACGTGCTGGTGGGACGTGACCTGCTCGACCCGCCACCCCGGCTGCTGCCCGACGCGGAGCGGGTGGCGTTCCTGCACGCGCCGCCGCTGAAGGCGCTGGCCGAGGGGCTCGCCGAGCGGGTCCGTGCGGCCGGGGTGACGCCGCTGCTGATCGAGGTGCCGGACGCCGAGTCGGGCAAGCACATCGACGTGGCCGCGGCCTGCTGGGACCGGCTCGGCGAGGCGGGCTTCACCCGTACCGACGCGGTGGTCGGGGTGGGCGGCGGCGCGGTCACCGATCTGGCCGGTTTCGTGGCGGCCTGCTGGCTGCGCGGGGTCCGCTGGGTGCCGGTGGCGACCTCGCTGCTGGGCATGGTCGACGCCGCCGTGGGCGGCAAGACCGGGATCAACACGGCGGCCGGCAAGAACCTGGTCGGCGCCTTCCACCCGCCGGCCGGGGTGATCTGCGACCTGGCGACCCTGGACAGCCTGCCGCCGGCCGACCTGGCCGCCGGGATGGCCGAGGTGGTCAAGTGCGGGTTCATCGCCGACCCGGCGATCCTCGATCTGGTCGAGCGGGACCCGGCCGCCGCGCTCGACCCGACCGGGCCGGTGGCCCGGGAGCTGATCGAGCGGGCCGTGCGGGTCAAGGCCGACGTGGTCTCCGGGGACCTGCGCGAGTCCGGGGTACGCGAGGTGCTCAACTACGGGCACACCCTGGCGCACGCGATCGAGAAGGTGGAGGGCTACCGCTGGCGGCACGGCCACGCCGTCGCGGTGGGCCTGGTCTATGCGGCCACCCTGGCCCGGCTCGCCGGACGGCTGGACCCGGCCACCGCCGAGCGGCACCGCGCCGCGGTCGACGCGCTCGGCCTGCCCACCGGCTACCGGGCCGACGCCTGGCCGGATCTGCTCGCCGCCATGCGGGTCGACAAGAAGGCGCGGGGGAGCCGGCTGCGCTTCGTGGTGCTGGACGGCCTGGCCCGCCCGGCGATCCTGGAGGGCCCCTCCGACGAACTGCTGCACGAGGCGTACCGGGAGATCAGCTCATGAGGGTGTATGTGCTCAACGGGCCGAACCTGGGCCGGCTCGGCACCCGCCAGGTCGACGTGTACGGGATGACCAGCTACGCCGACCTGGTGACGATGTGCGTGGACACCGGCCGGGAGCTGGGGCTGGACGTGGTGGTGCGGCAGACCGACGCCGAGCACGAGATGCTGGGCTGGTTGCACGAGGCGGCCGACGAGGGGGCGGCGGTGGTGCTCAACCCGGCCGCCTGGTCGCATTACTCGATCGCGGTCCGGGACGCCTGCGCGATGCTCCGGGCCCCCCTTGTCGAGGTGCACATCTCCAACATCCACGCCCGGGAGGAGTTCCGGCACCACTCGGTGGTCTCCGCGGTGGCGGCCGGGGTGATCTGCGGCCTCGGCGTGGACGGCTACCACCTGGCCCTGCGTCACCTCGCCACCCGCCTGGCCGGCGGCGCCTGACCCGACCGGGCGCGGGCCGCTCGCTCTGCGTGATGTTCGGCACGCTCCGCCGGCCCCGCCCGCAGCGCGGCGGACCGGGTTCGACACAGCTAGTAGAATTCTTAGGTCTGTCCGCCAATTGATGATCAAGGCAGGAAATGGCCACCACCAACGACCTCAAGAACGGCCTGGTGCTCAACCTCGACGGCGAACTGTGGGCCGTCGTCGAGTTCCAGCACGTCAAGCCCGGTAAGGGTGGCGCCTTCGTGCGTACCACGCTGAAGAACGTGCTGTCCGGCAAGGTGGTCGACAAGACCTTCAACGCGGGCACCAAGGTCGACACCGCCACCGTCGACAAGCGCACCATGCAGTACCTGTACGCCGACGGCGAGGACTACGTCTTCATGGATCTGGAGACGTTCGACCAGATCACCGTCCCGGGCGGCACCGTCGGCGAGGCGGCCAACTACCTCCTCCCCGAGGCCGAGGCGACCGTCGCCACCCACGAGGGTGTGCCGCTCTACATCGAGTTGCCGACCTCCGTCGTGCTGGAGATCACCTACACCGAGCCGGGTCTGCAGGGCGACCGCTCGACCGGCGGCAACAAGCCGGCCACCGTCGAGACCGGTGCCACCGTCCAGGTGCCGCTGTTCATCACCACCGGCGAGAAGATCAAGGTCGACACCCGCGACGGCCGTTACCTCGGCCGCGCCTGATGGCCGAGGGCTCCAAGCAGCAGATGCCGGCGCGCCGCAAGGCGCGCAAGCGGGCGCTGGACGTGCTCTTCGAGGCCGATCTGCGGGATCGGCCGCCCGCCGAGGTGCTGGCCGGCTACATCGAGCGGATCGAGAAACCCCGCCCGGAGCACCTGGGCTACGCGGTCAGTCTGGTCGAGGGCGTCGCGGCGCACCTCGACCGGATCGACGAGCTGATCGCCAGCTACGCCGAGGGCTGGACGCTGGACCGGATGCCGACGGTCGACCGCAATCTGGCCCGGATCGCGGTCTACGAGTTGCTCTACGTCGACGAGATCGACGACGCGGTGGCGATCAGTGAGGCCGTCGAGCTGGCCCGGCAGATGTCGACCGACGACTCGCCGCGCTTCCTCAACGGCCTCCTCGGCCGGATCGCCGAGTACGCCACCCGCTGACCGGTTCCCGCCGCACCCCGACGACGAGAAGGGCCCGTGCCGTCCGGCACGGGCCCTTCTCGGTGCGACAGCGGGTCAGTTCGCGAAGAACGCGCGCGGGTCGGCGACCAGCACACCGTGCTCGGTGAGGCGCTCGATCAGGCCCGACGGCGAGGCGTCGTAGACGATCGCGAGGGCGCGCAGGTCGTCGGCGCGGATGGAGAGGACGCGGCCGTTGTAGTCGCCGCGCTGCTGCTGGATGGCACGGGCGTAGCGGGCGACGTAGGCGAGGTCCTCGGAGGCCTCGTCGTAGAGCCGCTCCAGGTCCAGGACGATCTTGCTGGTGGGCTCGTGCCGGACCCCGCTGCCGTCGGGCAGCAGCTCCGAGACGGGAACGCGGTAGAACTCGGCCAGCTCCGCCAGGCGGGACACGGTGACGGCGCGGTCGCCGCGCTCGTACGAGCCGACCACCACGGCCTTCCACCGCCCGTTCGACTTCTCCTCCACACCCTGCAGGGACAGGCCCTGCTGCTGGCGGATGGAGCGCAGGCGGGCGCCCAGCGACTTGGCGTATTCAGAGGGCATTCGGACACTCCCAGTGCTGTTCGGGTTCTCCCAGCTATCGCTACGGAGCGTGACGGTACGGGGATTGCGACACGCGGTCAAGTGCTCGTGACCTTACCGTTGGGGAGTGCCGGGGGAGTTATCCGCATTTCGCCGCCCTGACCAGGAGTCAGGACCGGCGGCGGTCGGCCCGGTGACCGCTGGTAACGTGGCGTGAAGCCCCGGTCCGGCCCGCGCGGCCCGTCCGGAAGACCAGACATCCTTTAACGACCCGTCCCGTGAGGCGGGGAAGGAGGTCCGCCGTGGCCTACCCACCGGCTGCCCACACGTCGCCGCCGCGACAGCCCTCGGTGAAGGTGATCCTCGCCGCCGCCGACGTGTCGCGGGTGGTCGACCGAATCGCCCACCAGATCCTGGAGAAGACCCAGGGCGCCGCCGACACCGTCCTGCTCGGCATCCCCACCCGCGGAGTCCCGCTCGCGAGGCGCCTCGCCGCCCGGATCAGCACCTTCGAGGACGTGACCGTCCCGGTCGGCGTGCTCGACATCACCCTCTACCGCGACGACCTGCGCCGGCACGCCACCCGCGCGGTCGGCCCCACCGACCTGCCCAGCGACGGGATCGACGGCAGGCGGGTGATCCTGGTCGACGACGTGCTCTTCTCCGGCCGTACCGTGCGGGCCGCCCTCGACGCGCTCAGCGACGTCGGCCGCCCGGCCTCCGTACAACTCGCGGTCCTGGTCGACCGAGGCCACCGCCAGCTGCCGATCCGCGCCGACTACGTCGGCAAGAACATCCCGACCGCGCTCGCCGAGAGCGTCAAGGTCACCCTCGCCGAGACCGACGGCGCCGACGAGGTCAAGCTCTACGGGGGTACGCCCGCATGATCAGGCACCTGCTCTCCGGCGCCGACCTGGACGCGGCCACCGCCACCCAGATCCTGGACACCGCGGCCGAGATGGCCACCGTCGCGGGCCGCGAGGTCAAGAAGCTCCCGGCGCTGCGCGGTCGCACCGTGGTGAACCTCTTCTACGAGGACTCCACCCGGACCCGGATCTCGTTCGAGGCGGCCGCCAAACGACTCAGCGCGGATGTGATCAATTTTTCGGCCAAGGGCTCCAGCGTCGCCAAGGGCGAGAGCCTGAAGGACACCGCGCTCACCCTTCAGGCCATGGGGGCCGACGCGGTGGTCGTCCGGCACCCCGCCTCCGGTGCCCCGCACCGGCTGGCCAACTGGGTGGACGGGTCCGTCGTCAACGCCGGCGACGGCACCCACGAGCACCCGACCCAGGCGCTGCTCGACGCCTACACGATGCGCTCCCGGCTGGGGCGGCTCGCCGGCCTGCACGTGGCGATCGTCGGCGACGTGCTGCACTCCCGGGTGGCCCGCTCCAACGTGCTGCTGCTCTCCACCCTCGGCGCCAAGGTCACCCTGGTCGGCCCACCCACGCTCATCCCGGTGGACATCTCCGCCGCGCTCGCCCCGGGCACCGATGTCTCGTACGACCTCGACGCCGTTCTTCCCGGCGTGGACGTGGTGATGATGCTGCGGGTGCAGCGGGAGCGGATGAACGACTCCTACTTCCCATCCGCCCGCGAGTACGCCCGCCGCTACGGGTTGGACGGGCCGCGCCTGCGCCGGCTGCCCGAGCACGCGATCGTCATGCACCCCGGCCCGATGAACCGGGGCATGGAGATCACGCCCGAGGTCGCCGACTCACCCCGCTCCACCATCGTCGAACAGGTCGCCAACGGGGTTTCCGTGCGGATGGCCGTCCTCTACCTGCTGCTCGGAGGGAACAACCGGTGACCGCGTACCTGATCAAGAATGTCAGTGTGGTCGGCGCCGCGCCGACCGACCTGCTGATCCGCGACGGCGTCGTGGCCGAGGCCGGCGCGGGACTGACCGCGCCGGACGCCACGGTGCTCGACGCCACCGGCCTGGTCGCCCTGCCCGGCCTGGTCGACCTGCACACCCACCTGCGCGAACCGGGCCGCGAGGACGCCGAGACCGTCGAGTCCGGCTCCCGGGCGGCGGCGCTCGGCGGCTACACCGCGGTCTGCGCGATGGCCAACACCTCGCCGGTCGCCGACACCGCCGGCGTGGTGGAGCAGGTCTGGCGGCTCGGCCGGGAGGCCGGGCTGGTCGACGTGCAGCCGATCGGCGCGGTCACCGTCGGCCTGGCCGGCGAGCGCCTGGCCGAGCTGGGCGCGATGGCCGACTCGGCGGCCCGGGTACGGATCTTCTCCGACGACGGGCACTGCGTCGCCGACCCGATGCTGATGCGCCGGGCCCTGGAGTACGTGAAGGCGTTCGACGGGGTCATCGCCCAGCACGCCGAGGAGCCCCGGCTGACCGAGGGCGCCCAGATGCACGAGGGCGAGGTCTCCACCCGGCTCGGGCTGACCGGCTGGCCGGCGGTCGCCGAGGAGGCGATCATCGCCCGCGACGTGCTGCTGGCCGAGCACGTCGGCAGCCGGCTGCACATCTGCCACGTCTCCACCGCCGGCAGCGTGGAGGTGCTGCGGCACGCCAAGGCGCGCGGGGTGCGGGTCACCGCCGAGGTGACCCCGCACCACCTGCTGCTCACCGACGAGGTCGTGAGCGGGAGGAGTGAGCTTGCGAGCCCCGCACTCGCGAGCAACTGGAGCCCAGCGGCTCCCTACGACCCGGTCTACAAGGTCAACCCGCCGCTGCGCAGTGCCGGTGACGTCGCCGCGCTGCGGGCCGCGCTGGCCGAGGGCGTGCTCGACATCATCGCCACCGACCACGCCCCGCACGCGGTCGAGGACAAGGAGTGCGAGTGGGCGTACGCCCGGCCGGGCATGCTCGGCCTGGAGACGGCGCTGTCGATCGCCCTCGACGTGCTCGGCCCGCAGTGGGACCTGATCGCCGAGCGGATGTCGCGCGCCCCGGCCCGGATCGCCGGGCTGGACGGGCACGGCGTCGACCCCGCTCCCGGCGTGCCGGCCAACCTGACCCTGGTCGACCCGGCCGCCCGCCGCGTCATCGAGCCGGCGGAACTGGCCAGTCGTAGTCGCAACACCCCGTACGCCCGCATGACGCTGCCGGGTCGCATCGTGGCGACCTTCCTGCGCGGCGAGCCGACGGTCCTGGACGGAAAGGCAGTCAAGTGAGCGCGAGGAACGCAGCGGAGCGGAGTCCCGCAGTCGCGAACGAAAGGCGGGCACAGTGAAGAGGCGTCCCGCGATTCTCGTCCTTGAGGACGGACGCACGTTCCACGGCGAGGCGTACGGCAGCGTCGGAGAGACCTTCGGCGAGGCGGTCTTCAACACCGGTATGACCGGATACCAGGAGACCCTCACCGACCCGTCGTACCACCGGCAGGTGGTGGTGCAGACCGCGCCGCACATCGGCAACACCGGCGTCAACCCCGAGGACGACGAGTCGTCCCGGATCTGGGTCGCCGGGTACGTGGTCCGCGACCCTGCCCGGGTCAGCTCGAACTGGCGGGCCACCGGTGGCCTGGAGGACCGGCTCGCCGCCGAGGGCGTGGTCGGCATCAGCGGCGTCGACACCCGGGCGCTCACCCGGCACCTGCGCGAGCGGGGCGCGATGCGGGTCGGCATCTCCAGCGTCGACGACGACCCGGCCGCCCTGCTCGACCGGGTGCGCCGGTCGCCGCAGATGGTCGGCGCGGACCTCTCCGCCGAGGTGACCACCGCCGAGCCGTACGTGGTCGAGGCGCAGGGGGAGCACCGGTTCACCGTCGCCGCCCTGGACCTGGGCATCAAGCGCAACGTGCCCCGCCGGCTGGCGGCGCGCGGGGTGACCACCCACGTGCTGCCCGCCACCGCGACCATCGAGGACCTGCTCGCCACCGGCGCGGACGCGGTCTTCTTCTCGCCCGGCCCGGGCGACCCGGCCACCGCCGACGGGCCGGTGGCGCTGGCCCGGGAGGTGCTGACCCGGCGGATCCCGCTCTTCGGCATCTGCTTCGGCAGCCAGATCCTCGGTCGGGCGCTCGGATTCGGCACCTACAAGCTCGGCTACGGCCACCGAGGCATCAACCAGCCGGTGCTCGACCGGTCCACCGGCAAGGTCGAGGTGACCAGTCACAACCACGGCTTCGCCGTCGAGGTGCCGGGCGCGGGACCGGGTGTGGTGGTCCCCGACCAGGTGATCGAGACCGAGTTCGGCGGTGTCCAGGTGTCACACGTCTGCCTCAATGACAACGTGGTCGAGGGGCTGCGGGCCAAGGACGTGCCCGCCTTCACCGTCCAGTACCACCCGGAGGCGGCGGCCGGCCCGCACGACGCGGACTACCTCTTCGACCGCTTCGCCGAGCTCATCGAAGGCGGAAAGAATGCCTAAGCGCACCGACCTCAAGCACGTCCTGGTGATCGGCTCCGGGCCGATCGTGATCGGGCAGGCCTGCGAGTTCGACTACTCCGGCACCCAGGCCTGCCGGGTGCTGCGCAGCGAGGGGATCCGGGTCAGCCTGGTCAACTCCAACCCGGCGACGATCATGACGGACCCGGAGTTCGCCGACGCCACGTACGTCGAGCCGATCACCCCGGAGTTCGTCGAGCTGGTCATCGCCAAGGAGCGCCCCGACGCGCTGCTGCCCACCCTGGGCGGCCAGACCGCGCTGAATACCGCGGTCGCCCTGCACGAGTCGGGCGTCCTGGAGAAGTACGGCGTCGAGCTGATCGGCGCCAACATCGAGGCGATCCGGCGCGGCGAGGACCGGCAGCTGTTCAAGGACATCGTCGCCAAGGCCGGCGTCCGGATCGGCCTCGCGGATCCGTCCTCCCTGGTGCCCCGCTCCCGGGTCTGCCACTCCATGGCCGAGGTCGAGGAGACCGCCGCGGAGCTGGGCCTGCCGGTGGTGATCCGGCCGTCGTTCACCATGGGCGGTCTCGGCTCCGGCATGGCGCACACCGCCGAGGACCTGGCGCGCATCGCCGGCGCCGGCCTGGCCTACAGCCCGGTGCACGAGGTCCTCATCGAGGAGAGCGTGCTCGGCTGGAAGGAGTACGAGCTCGAACTCATGCGCGACCGCCACGACAACGTGGTGGTGGTCTGCTCGATCGAGAACGTCGACCCGATGGGCGTGCACACCGGCGACAGCGTCACCGTCGCCCCGGCGATGACCCTGACCGACCGGGAGTACCAGCGGCTGCGTGACCTCGGCATCGCGGTGCTGCGCGAGGTCGGGGTGGACACCGGCGGCTGCAACATCCAGTTCGCGGTGAACCCGGCCGACGGCCGGATCGTCGTGATCGAGATGAACCCCCGGGTGTCCCGCTCCTCGGCGCTGGCGTCGAAGGCCACCGGCTTCCCGATCGCCAAGATCGCGGCGAAGCTGGCCATCGGCTACACCCTCGACGAGATCCCCAACGACATCACGCTCAAAACCCCGGCGGCGTTCGAGCCGACCCTGGACTACGTGGTGGTGAAGATCCCCCGGTTCGCCTTCGAGAAGTTCCCCGGCGCCGACCCGGAGCTGACCACCACCATGAAGTCGGTCGGTGAGGCGATGAGCCTCGGCCGGAACTTCACCGAAGCGCTGAACAAGGCGATGCGCTCGATGGAGACGAAGGCAGCTGGATTCTGGACCCGACCCGATCCGGCCGACGCGACCCGGGAGAACACCCTCGCCGCGCTGCGGATGCCGCACGACGGCCGGCTCTACACCGTCGAGCGGGCGCTGCGCCTCGGCGCCTCCGTCGCCGAGGTCGCCGAGGCGTCCGGCGGGATGGACCCGTGGTTCCTGGACCAGATCGCCGCGCTGGTCGAGCTGCGCGCCGAGATCGTCGACGCCCCGGTCCTCGACATCGACCTGCTGCGCCGGGCCAAGCGGGCCGGCCTGTCCGACCGCCAGCTCGCCGCGCTCCGCCCCGAGCTGGCCGCCGAGGACGGTGTCCGCATCCTGCGGCACCGGCTGGGGGTGCGCCCGGTCTACAAGACGGTGGACACCTGCGCCGCCGAGTTCGAGGCGACCACGCCGTACCACTACTCGACGTACGACCAGGAGACCGAGGTGGCGCCCTCGGAGCGGCCCAAGGTGATCATCCTGGGTTCCGGGCCGAACCGGATCGGCCAGGGCATCGAGTTCGACTACTCCTGCGTGCACGCCGTTCAGGCGTTGCGCAGCGCGCCCGTCGGCACAGTCGCTGCGTCCGGTTCCGGGGCCGAAGGCGCCGGTGCGTCCGGTTCCGGGGGCGAAGGCGCCGGCTTCGAGACCGTCATGGTCAACTGCAACCCGGAGACGGTCTCCACGGACTACGACACGGCCGACCGGCTCTACTTCGAGCCGTTGACCTTCGAGGACGTGCTGGAGGTGTGGCACGCCGAGGACTCCTCCGGCCGGGCGGCCGGCGGGCCGGGCGTGGTCGGCGTGATCGTGCAGCTCGGTGGGCAGACCCCGCTCGGTCTGGCCCAGCGGCTCAAGAACGCCGGCGTGCCGGTGGTCGGCACCTCGCCGGAGTCGATCCACCTGGCCGAGGAGCGCGGCGCGTTCGGCGCGGTGCTGGCCCGGGCCGGGCTGCGCGCCCCGGCGCACGGCATGGCCACCTCGTACGACGAGGCGAAGGCGATCGCCGACGAGATCGGGTACCCGGTGCTGGTCCGCCCGTCGTACGTGCTCGGCGGGCGGGGCATGGAGATCGTCTACGACGACGCCACCCTGCGCGACTACATCGGTCGGGCCACCGACATCTCGCCCGACCACCCGGTGCTGGTGGACCACTTCCTGGACGACGCCATCGAGATCGACGTGGACGCGCTCTGCGACGCCGACGGCGAGGTCTACCTGGGTGGCGTGATGGAGCACATCGAGGAGGCCGGCATCCACTCCGGCGACTCGTCCTGCGCACTGCCGCCGATCACCCTGGCCGGCTCCCACCTCACCCAGGTGCGCCGCTACACCGAGGCGATCGCGCGTGGAGTCGGCGTGCGCGGCCTGCTCAACGTCCAGTACGCCCTCAAGGACGACGTGCTCTACGTGCTGGAGGCGAACCCGCGGGCCTCCCGGACGGTCCCGTTCGTCTCCAAGGCGACCGCGGTGCCGCTGGCCAAGGCGGCGGCCCGGATCGCGCTCGGCGCCACCATCGCCGAGCTGCGCGCCGAGGGGATGCTGCCGCCCACCGGGGACGGCGGCACCATGCCGGCCGACGCCCCGATCGCGGTCAAGGAGGCGGTACTGCCGTTCAAGCGGTTCCGTACCCCGGCCGGCAAGGGGATCGACGTGCTGCTCGGCCCGGAGATGAAGTCCACCGGCGAGGTGATGGGCATCGACACCGGATTCGGGCACGCCTTCGCCAAGTCTCAGTCCGCCGCGTACGGGTCGCTGCCGACCGCCGGCAAGATCTTCGTCTCGGTGGCGAACCGGGACAAGCGCGGCATGATCTTCCCGATCAAGCGCCTCGCCGACCTGGGTTTCGAGATCGTGGCCACCACCGGTACCGCCGACGTGCTGCGCCGGCACGGCATCGCCTGCGAGCAGATCCGCAAGCACTACGAGGCCGGCGAGGGCGCGGACGCGGTGTCGCTGATCCTCGGCGGCGACGTGGCCCTGGTGGTGAACACCCCGCAGGGTTCCGGCGCGAGCGCCCGCTCCGACGGATACGAGATCCGCAGCGCCGCGGTCACCGCCGACATCCCGTGCATCACGACGCTGCCCGGCGCGGCCGCCGCGGTCATGGGCATCGAGGCGCGGATCCGCGGCGACATGCGGGTCCGCCCCCTGCAGGATCTCCACGCCACCCTGCGAGCCGCCCAGTGACCGCCGCCGTCGAGGGAGGCGCGGCGTGATGTTCGAGCGGGTCGTGCGTCCCCAGCTGTTCCGGATCGGGGGCGGGGACGCGGAGGCGGCGCACGAGTGGACGCTGGCCCGGCTGGCGGGGCTGTCCCGCCGGCCGGCCGCCCTCGCGGCGCTGCGGGCCCGCTACTTCCGGCCCGCGCCGCGCACGGTGTTCGGGGTGAGCTTCCCGAACCCGGTCGGGCTGGCGGCCGGGATGGACAAGAACGGGGTCGCACTGCCGGCCTGGCCGGCGCTCGGCTTCGGCTTCGTCGAGGTCGGCACGGTCACCGCACACGCCCAGCCGGGCAACCCCCGGCCCCGGCTGTTCCGGCTGCGCGACAGCGAGGCCGTGGTCAACCGGATGGGCTTCAACAACGCCGGTGCCGAGGCCCTGGCCGCCCGGCTGGCGGCGCTGCCGCGCCCGATCGGGGTACCGCTGGGCATCTCGCTCGGCAAGTCCAAGGTGACCCCGCTGGACGAGGCGGTCGAGGACTACCTGGCCTCCTACCGCGCGTTGCGGGAGCGCGGGGACTACTTCGCGGTCAACGTCTCCTCGCCGAACACCCCGGGCCTGCGGTCCCTTCAGGACCGGTCCCATCTGGACGCGCTGCTCGCGGCGTTGGTGGGGGAGAAGCCGGTGCTGGTGAAGATCGCTCCCGATCTCACCGAGCCGGCCATCGCCGAGCTGCTGGAGGTCTGCCTGGAGCGCGGCGCGGCCGGGGTGATCGCCACCAACACCACCCTGGCCCGGGACGGGCTCGCCCTGACCGACCGGGCGCGGGGCGCGGAGACCGGCGGGCTGTCCGGCCGTCCACTGGTCGGGCGCGCCCGCGAGGTGGTCGCCTTCGTACACCGGGAGACCGGTGGCCGGCTGCCGGTGATCGGTGTCGGCGGCATCGTCGACCCGGACGACGCGGCCCGGATGTTCGACGCCGGCGCGAGCCTGGTGCAGCTCTACACCGGTTTCATCTACCGGGGCCCGGCCCTGGTCCGGTCGGTCGCCCGGGCGACCGTCGGCCGTCGCTGAGCGGGGACGCACCGGCGCACGGCGGGTGGTACGCCCGCGAGGACACGAAGGAGAGGCCGTGACACCCGAGGAGATCCTCGCCGCCGACCGCCGGCACGTCTGGCACCCGTATGCGGCGCTGCCGCCGGCCAGCCCGCCCTACGTGGTGGAGAGCGCCGAGGGGGTACGGCTGCGCCTGGCCGACGGCCGGGAGCTGGTCGACGGGATGTCGTCCTGGTGGGCGGCGATCCACGGCTACCGCCACCCGGTGCTGGACGCCGCCGTCACCGACCAGCTCGGCCGGATGAGCCACGTGATGTTCGGCGGCCTGACCCACGAGCCCGCGGTACGCCTGGCGCGGACCCTGGTCGAGCTGGCCCCGGACGGCCTGGAGCACGTCTTCCTGGCCGACTCCGGCTCGGTCAGCGTCGAGGTCGCGGTGAAGATGTGCCTGCAGTACCAGCGGGCCACCGGGCGGCCGGAGCGCCGCCGACTGGGCACCTGGCGGGGCGGCTACCACGGCGACACCTTCCACCCGATGAGCGTCTGCGACCCCGAGGGCGGCATGCACCACCTCTGGGGCGACGTGCTGCCCCGGCAGGTCTTCGCGCCGGTGCCGCCGGGCGGCTTCGACACCCCGCCCGACCCGGCGTACGAGGCGGCCCTGGTGGAGGCGGTGGAACGGCACGCCGACGAGTTGGCGGCGGTGATCGTGGAGCCGGTGGTCCAGGGTGCCGGCGGGATGCGCTTCCACCACCCGCACTACCTGCGGGTGCTGCGTGAGGTGACGCGGGCGCACGGCGTCCTGCTGATCTTCGACGAGATCGCCACCGGCTTCGGCCGGACCGGGACCATGTTCGCCGCCGAACACGCCGGGGTCGCCCCGGACGTGCTCTGCGTCGGCAAGGCGCTCACCGGGGGCTACCTCACGCTGGCCGCCGCGCTCTGCACGCCCGAGGTGGCGCGCGGCATCTCCGCCGACGGCGTGCTGGCGCACGGCCCGACCTTCATGGGCAACCCGCTCGCCTGTGCGGTCGCCAACGCCTCCCTGGGCCTGCTACGGGCCGGAGACTGGGCCGGCCGGGTGGCGGGGATCCAGGAGGGGCTGCGGGCCGGCCTGGGGCCGTTGCGGGGCGCCTCCGGGGTGGCCGACGTCCGCGTGCTCGGCGCGATCGGCGTGGTCCAGCTCGACCACGAGGTGGACATCCCCCGGGCGACCGCCGCGGCGGTCGCCCAGGGCGTGTGGCTGCGTCCGTTCCGCGACCTCGTCTACACCATGCCGCCGTACGTCACCGACGCGGCCGACGTGGCGCGGATCGCGGCCGGGGTCGAGGCGGCGGTCAAGGCCGGCTGAGGCGGCGGTCAGGGCCGGCTGTGCCGGCGCGCCGGGCGCCCCTCGGGTGGCCGACGACGGAACGACCGCCCGTACGGGTGGCGGCAGGACGGACGACGGCGTACCCGTCGCCGCACATCGCGGCGCGACGCCGCGCGAGGAGAGGGAGAGTCGCGATGGAGAGCTTCGGCGCCCGCCTGCACCGGGCCGTGACCGAGCGGGGACCACTCTGTGTGGGTATCGACCCGCATCCCGGGCTGCTGGCCCGCTGGGGGCTGTCTGACGACGTCGCGGGCCTCGAGCGGTTCAGCCGCACCGTGGTCGAGGCGCTCGGTGACCGGGTCGCGGTGGTCAAGCCCCAGTCGGCCTTTTTCGAGCGTTTCGGGTCGCAGGGCATCTCGGTCCTTGAGTCAACTATCCGACAGTTGCGAAATGCCGGCGCACTCGTTCTCCTCGACGTCAAACGCGGCGACATCGGTTCGACGGTCAGCGCGTACGCCTCGGCGTACCTCGATCCATCCAGCCCGCTATATGTCGACGCGGTGACGGTGAGCCCGTACCTCGGGGTCGGCTCGCTGGCGCCCATGTTCGACCTGGCCACCGCGCACGGCGGCGGTGTCTTCGTCCTGGCGCTCACCTCCAACCCGGAGGGTGCCGCCGTGCAGCGGGCGGTCGGGGCCGACGGGCGGACCGTCGCGCAGACCGTGATCGACGAGATTTCCCAGCTCAACCGGGGTGCCGAGCCGCTCGGCAGCTTCGGTCTGGTGGTCGGCGCGACGGTCGGCGACACCGGCCACGACCTCTCCGCGGTGAACGGTCCGCTGCTCGCTCCGGGGCTGGGCGCGCAGGGCGCCACGGCCGCGGATCTACGCACCGTGTTCGGCTCCAGCCTGCCGTCGGTGCTGCCGTCGTACTCCCGCGAGGTGCTGCACGCCGGGCCGGACGTGGCCGGCCTGCGGGCCGCCGCCGAGCGGGCGCTGGCGGAGTGCCGGACCGCCCTGGTCACCGCGTCCTGACGGACGGCTTGGTCACTTTGCGTTGATCTTCGCGCGCCCACGTTGCCGAAAACGCCGTTGACCGCTAGTTTTCCCCGCGCTGGGAACCACGGACCCCTTTGGTTGCCAGCGACACCACGTTTCACAGAAGCGGCGGTGCGTTCCGCCCGCCACGTTAGGGACCTGAGGAGAACTGGTGCCGCTCCCGTCATTGACCCCCGAGCAGCGCGCTGCCGCGCTGGAGAAGGCCGCGGAGATCCGCAAGGCCCGTGCGAAGCTGAAGGAGGACCTCAAGCAGGGCAAGACCAGCCTTGCCACGGTCCTTGAGCAGGCCGAGTCGAACGACGTCGTCGGTAAGCTGAAGGTGTCGGCCGTCCTCCAGGCGATGCCGGGCATCGGCAAGATCCGGGCCACCCAGATCATGGAGAAGCTCAAGATCGCCGACAGCCGTCGCCTGCGCGGCCTGGGCGAGCAGCAGCGCAAGGCTCTGCTTGGAGAGTTCGCCGCAAACTGAACGCCGCACCGTGTAGAAACAAGCGGTGAGCACGGATGACGAGGCGCGCCCGGCGGCTCGGCTCACTGTCCTGGCCGGACCTTCGGGTGCCGGCCGGGAGAGTGTCGTCGAGCACGTCCGGGCGCGCTTTCCGTTGGTGTGGGTGCCGGTGGCCGCCACCACCCGACCGCCGTGCCCCGGCGAGGTGGACGGCGTCGACCGACACTTCCTCGACCCGGCCGCGTTCGACCGGATGATCGGCGCCGACGCGCTGCTGGAGTGGAGCCGGATCGGGCCGTACCGACGTGGTGTGCCGCGCGCGGGCGTGCGGGCCCGGCTCGCCGAGGGCCGGCCGGTGCTGCTTCCGCTGGACCTGCCCGGCGCGCTCGCGGTCCGGGCCGCCGCGCCGGACGCGCAGCTGGTGCTCCTCACCCCGCGGTCGTACCGGCCGGATCCGGCCGTCGCGGCGGCGTTCGCGCACGCCGTCGTGCACGACCTCACCGAGCGTGCGGCCGATGAGCTGGTAGGCTTGCTCGGTTCTTCCTTCCTGGCCCCGGTCCAACCGCGTCCGAGCGGTTGAGGGACCACCGCCTCCGGGCGGTGCACGAGACGCAGAGGTTCATTCGTGGGATCCATCGCCACCAACCCCGAGGGCATCACCAACCCGCCGATCGACGAGCTCCTCGAGAAGACGACCTCGAAGTACGCGCTGGTGATCTTCGCTGCCAAGCGCGCACGCCAGGTCAACGCCTACTACAGCCAGCTCGGCGAGGGTCTGCTGGAGTATGTCGGCCCGCTCGTGGAGACCACTCCGCAGGAGAAGCCGCTCTCCATCGCCATGCGCGAGATCAACGCGGGTCTGCTCACCGCCGAGCCGACCGACCAGCCGTAGTCCCGCCCGCGTCGATGTCCGCCGAGATCGTTCTCGGGGTCGGCGGTGGCATCGCCGCCTACAAGGCATGTGAACTGCTCCGGCTCTTCACCGAGTCGGGCCACCGGGTCCGGGTCGTGCCGACCGCGTCGGCGCTCCGCTTCGTCGGGGCGCCGACCTGGGCCGCACTCTCCGGCCAACCGGTCGCCGACGACGTCTGGTCGGACGTGCACGAGGTGCCGCACGTCCGCCTCGGCCAGCACGCGGACCTGGTCGTCGTGGCACCCGCCACCGCCGACCTGCTCGCCAAGGCCGCCCACGGCCTCGCCGACGACCTGCTCACCAACACCCTGCTGACCGCCCGCTGCCCGGTCCTGCTCGCCCCGGCCATGCACACCGAGATGTGGGAGCACCCCGCCACCGTCGCCAACGTCGCGACCCTGCGGTCCCGCGGTGTCCGGGTGATCGAGCCCGCCGTCGGGCGGCTCACCGGCAAGGACACCGGCAAGGGCCGCCTGCCCGACCCGGTGGAGATCTTCGCGGTCGCCCGCCGGGCGCTGGCCCGCGGTGGCGCCGTCCCGGCCGACCTGGCCGGCCGGCACGTGGTGGTCACCGCCGGCGGCACCCGCGAGCCGCTCGACCCGGTCCGCTTCCTCGGCAACCGCTCGTCCGGCAAGCAGGGGTACGCGTTCGCCCGCGCCGCCGTCGCCCGGGGCGCCCGGGTCACCCTGGTATCGGCCAACGTCGCGCTCGCCGACCCGGCCGGGGTCGACCTGGTCCGGGTGGGCACCACCGAGGAGCTGCGCGGGGCGACCCTGGCAGCGGCCGCGGACGCGGATGCCGTGGTGATGGCGGCGGCTCCCGCCGACTTCCGCCCGGCGACGTACGCGCCGGGTAAGATCAAGAAGGCGGAGGACGGCAGCGCGCCCACCATCGAGCTGGTCACCAATCCGGACATCGCCGCCGAGCTGGGCCAGCGTCGCCGGCCCGGGCAGGTGCTGGTGGTCTTCGCCGCCGAGACCGGGGACGCCGAGGCCAACGGCCGGGCCAAGCTCGCCCGCAAGCGGGCGGACCTCATCGTGATCAACGAGGTCGGCGTGGACAAGGTCTTCGGCGCCGAGACCAACGCCGCCACCGTGATCGGGGCGGACGGCTCGGTGCACCGGATGCCGGAGCAACCCAAGGAGGACCTGGCCGACGGAGTCTGGGACCTCGTGGTCGCTCGACTGGCCGAGCAATCCTGACGACTGGTCACCTCGCGTTCCCCGGGTCACGCTGGAAGCACGGTGACTAAACTGCCGCCGAGTGCCCTTTCAAAGACTTTTCACATGCTTAGGAGTGCCGTGACACGTCTCTTCACGTCCGAATCGGTCACGGAGGGCCACCCGGACAAGATCGCCGACCAGATCAGCGACGGCATTCTCGACGCCCTGCTCGCCCAGGACCCGCACAGCCGCGTCGCGGTCGAGACCCTGATCACGACCGGCCAGGTCCACGTCGCCGGCGAGGTCACCACCAAGGCGTACGCCGACATCCCGACCATCGTCCGCGAGACCATCCTGGAGATCGGGTACGACTCGTCGAAGAAGGGCTTCGACGGCGCCTCCTGCGGGGTCAGCGTCTCCATCGGCGCCCAGTCGGCGGACATCGCGCAGGGCGTGGACAACGCCTTCGAGCTGCGTACCGGCTCGTCGGAGAGCGCGCTGGACGCGCAGGGCGCCGGCGACCAGGGCATGATGTTCGGCTTCGCCTGCTCCGAGACGCCCGAGCTGATGCCGCTGCCGATCGCGCTCGCCCACCGGCTGGCCCGTCGCCTCGCCGCGGTGCGCAAGGACGGGACCATTCCGTACCTGCGGCCGGACGGCAAGACCCAGGTGACCATCGAGTACGACGGGCTGCGCCCGGTGCGGCTCGACACCGTCGTGGTCTCCAGCCAGCACGCCGCCGACATCTCGCTCGAGTCGCTGCTCACCCCGGACGTCCGCGAGCACGTGATCGCGCCCGAGCTGGAGAGCCTCGGCCTGGAAACCGACGGCTACCGGCTGCTGGTCAACCCGACCGGCCGGTTCGAGATCGGCGGCCCGATGGGCGACGCCGGCCTCACCGGCCGGAAGATCATCGTCGACACCTACGGCGGCTACGCCCGACACGGCGGTGGCGCGTTCTCCGGCAAGGACCCGTCGAAGGTGGACCGCTCCGCCGCGTACGCGATGCGCTGGGTGGCCAAGAACGTGGTCGCCGCCGGCCTCGCCGAGCGCTGCGAGGCGCAGGTCGCGTACGCCATCGGCAAGGCGCACCCGGTCAGCCTCTTCATCGAGACCTTCGGCACCGAGACCGTGCCGGTCGCCTCGATCGAGAAGGCCGTCGCCGAGGTCTTCGACCTGCGCCCGGCCGCGATCATCCGGGACCTCAACCTGCTCCGCCCGATCTACCAGCAGACCGCCGCGTACGGCCACTTCGGCCGGGAACTGCCGGACCTGACCTGGGAGGGCACCGACCGGGCCGCCGACCTCAAGTCGGCCGCGGGAGCCTGACCGGCACCAGGCGCAGCGACCGGCACCCCGCTGCGGGGTCGCCGGTCGCTCGCGTCTGCGTGGACCTGCCCCTGGCCCACCTCGACCGCCCGTTCGACTACCTGGTCCCGGCCGAGCTGGACGACCAGGCCGTCCCCGGGGTGCGGGTGAAGGTGCGCTTCGCCGGCCAGCTCGTCGACGGCTGGCTGCTGGAGCGGGTGGGGGAGTCGGACCATCCCCGACTGGCCTACCTGGACAAGGTGGTCTCCCCGGTGCCGGTGCTGGCCCCGGAGGTCGCCCGGCTGGCCCGGGCGGTCGCCGACCGGTACGCCGGCAGCCTCGCCGACGTGCTCCGGCTCGCCGTCCCGCCCCGGCACGCCCGGGTGGAGAAGGAGCTGACCGCTCCCGCCGGGGATGTCCCCGGCACGGCCGGCGCCGACCCGGTACCCGAGCCCGCCGCGCCGGCCCCCGGGGACCCGCGCGGGTGGCGGGACTATCCGGCCGGGCCGGCCTTCCTGCGCGCGCTGACCGACGGGCGGGCGCCCCGCGCGGTCTGGTCGGCGTTGCCCGGCGAGGACTGGGCCGCCCGGTACGCCGACGCGGTCGCCGCCACCGTGGCCGGCGGCCGGGGCGCGGTGGTCGTGGTGGCCGATGCCCGCGACCTGGACCGCCTCGACGCCGCCCTGGCCGGCCTCCTCGGTCCGGGACGGCACGTCTGCCTCTCCGCCGCGCTCGGTCCGGCGCGGCGGTACCGGGCGTTCCTCGCCGCCCGGCGGAGCGACGTGCCCGTGGTGATCGGCACCCGGGCGGCGATGTTCGCCCCGGTCGACCGGCTCGGCCTCGTCGCCATCTGGGACGACGGCGACGACCTGCACGCCGAGCCCCGGGCGCCGTACCCGCACGCGCGGGAGGTGCTGCTCACCCGGGCCCGGCTCGGCGAGGCGGCCGCCCTGGTCGGCGGGTACGCCCGCACCGCCGAGGCGCAGCTGCTGGTGGAGACCCGCTGGGCCCGGGAGGTGGTCGCGGACCGGGCGACCGTACGGGCCCGGGTGCCGGCGATCGCGCCGACCGGGGACGACCCGCACCTGGCCCGCGACCCCGGCGCGGCCTTCGCCCGGCTGCCCAGCCTGGCCTGGACCACCGCCCGCGATGCGCTCCGCGCCGACCTGCCGGTGCTGGTGCAGGTGCCCCGCCGTGGCTACCTGCCCTCGGTCGCCTGTGCCGACTGCCGGGCGCCGGCCCGCTGTCCGCACTGCGCCGGGCCGCTCGCGCTGCCCTCCGCCGGCGGTGTGCCGGCCTGCCGCTGGTGCGGCCGGGGCACCGCCGCGTACGCCTGTCCCGAGTGCGGTGGGCGGCGGCTGCGCGCGTCCGTCACCGGCGCCCGGCGCACCGCCGAGGAGCTGGGCCGGGCCTTCCCTGGCGTGCCGGTCCGCACCTCGGGTCGGGAGGAGGTGCTGAGCGCGGTGCCGGGCGGGGCCGGCCTGGTGATCGCCACCCCGGGCGCGGAGCCGGTCGCCGACGGCGGCTACGGGGCGGTGCTGCTGCTCGACTCGTGGGCGTTGCTCACCCGGGCCGACCTGCGGGCCGGGGAGGAGGCGCTGCGGCGCTGGCTGGCCGCCGCCACGCTGGCCCGCCCCGGCGCCGCGGACGGCCGGGTGGTGGTGGTCGCCGACGGGGCACTCGCGCCGGTGCAGGCGTTGCTGCGCTGGGACGCTGCCTGGTTCGCCGCCCGGGAGCTGGCCGAACGGCGTGAGCTGGGCTTCCCTCCGGCGGTCAGGATGGCCAGCGTGACCGGTCCGGCGGACGCGGTGGCGGACCTGCTCGCCGGGACCCGGCTGCCCGACGGCGCCGAGGTGCTCGGCCCGGTCCCCGCCGACGAGGGGCGGGAGCGGATGCTGGTCCGGGTCCCCCGGGCCCGGGCCGCCGCTCTCGCCGAGGCGCTGCACGCGGCTGCCGGCCAGCGCAGCGCCCGCAAGGCCGCCGACCCGGTCCGCCTCCAGGTCGACCCACTCACCCTCTTCTGACTGCTCAGGAGAGGGCGGCACACACCTCGTCCGGCAAATGGGTGGAGAACGCGTGATAACATCGCCCGTCATGCCCGGGCGCACGGGTGGCGCGACGCAGGCGGCAGCACGTCGAGCCGGCGCCAAATCGATGATGTCAATCAGCCGGTGATCAGGGGTGGACCACTCGTGACCGTTCGTCAATCGATCGTCTTCAACGGTGACCTCGGCAGCGGCAAGAGCACCGTCTCCGTCGAGATCGCGAAGCGGTTGGGGCTGCGCCGAGTCAGCGTCGGCGACCTCTACCGGCAGATGGCCCAGGAGCGGCAGATGACGGCCCTCCAGCTCAACCTGCACGCCGAGCTGGACCAGGCCGTCGACGGGTACGTCGACCAGCTCCAGCGGGACATCGCCGCCTCCGGCGAGCGGCTGGTGATGGACTCCCGGCTGGCCTGGCACTTCTTCACCGACGCGCTCAAGGTGCACATGATCACCGAGCCGACCGAGGCGGCCCGGCGGGTGCTGGCCCGACCGTCCGGCCCGGCCGAGAGCTACACCTCCCTCGAGGAGGCCAGGGCCAAGCTCAAGGAACGCAGCGAGAGCGAGCGCGGCCGGTTCATCGTCCGGTACGGCGTCGACAAGGCCCGGCTGCGTAACTACGACCTGATCTGCGACACCACCCGGGCCACCCCGGAGCAGGTGATCCAGCACGTCGTCGACGCCTACGAGGGGCGGCTCGGCGCCGACGTGCTGCGCGACGCCCCGCCCCTGCTGCTGCTCGACCCGGCCCGGGTCTATCCGACCGAGGACATCGCCACCCTGCGGGGCCTCTGGGACTCCGAGTTCGTGGGTGACGTGGCCGAGGCCGGCGACGAGGCCCTGGCGCCGCTGACCATCGGCTACACCGGCGAGTACTTCTTCGTGGTCGACGGGCACCGGCGGCTCAGCGCCGCCCTGCAGAGCGGCTTCCCGATCGTCCCCGCCCGGCTGGTCGCCGAGGTGGACGAGCCGGTGGTCGGCGGGATGACCGCCATCGACTACTTCGCCGCCCAGGTCCGCCCCAGCCTCATCCACGACTGGGAGGCCGCGCACGGCATCCAGCTCCCGCTGCCCGAGCACGCCCTGCTCGGCGGCGACGCGGTGCTCGCGGGAGAGCCGGGCACCAGCGCCTGAGCGGGCGGCGTGGGGCGCCACCGGCCGGCGGGGGATCGCCGGATCGGGCGGGCGGGCGCATGATGGAGGCTTCCGACGCCAGGGGAGGCCGAGCGTGGATCCTGCCGACGCCCTCGCGCTGCTGCTCTCCCCCGAGGGACGGGTCGACCCCTACCCGATCTACGAACGACTGCGCGCACACGGCCCGGTCGTCCCGGCCGGGCCGGCGTTCTACCTGGTCACCGGCCACGTGGAGGCCGACGCGATCCTGCGGGACGCCCGGTTCGGGGTGATGAACGACGAGCTGCGCGACCAGTTCCTGCCCGGTTGGCGGGAGAGCCCGGCCGTCGCCTCGATCTCCCGCTCGATGTTGCGGGCGAACCCGCCGGACCACGGCCGGATGCGGCGGCTGGTGGCCGGCGCCTTCACCCCGCGCCGGATCGCGGCCATGCGGGACGTGGTCGTCCGCCAGGCCGACGAACTGGTCGACGGAATGCTGGTGCGCGGCGGGGACGGCGAGCCGCTCGACTTCATGGCCGAGTTCGCGTACCCGTTGCCGGTGGGGGTGATCTGCGCACTGCTCGGCGTGCCGGCGGCGGACCGGCCGTTCTTCCGGCGCTGGGCGGCCGACCTGACCGTGGTCCTGGAACCGGAGAGTTCCCCGGCGGAGCTGGCCGTGGCCGACCGGGGCGCCGCGGAGCTGCGCGACTACTTCACCGAGCTGATCGAGGCCCGCCGGCGGGTTCCGGCCGACGACCTGGCCACCGCGCTGGTGCAGGTGCACGAATCCGACGGCGACCGGCTCTCCGGCGAGGAGCTGCTGGCCAACCTCATCGTGCTGCTGGTGGCCGGCTTCGAGACCACCACCAACCTGCTCGGCAACGGCCTGGTGGTGCTGCTCGGCCATCCCGCCGCGGCGGCGGCGCTGCGCGACCACCCCGAGTTCGCCGCCGGGTACGTCGACGAGCTGCTGCGGTACGACTCACCGGTCCAGCTCACCTCCCGGATGAGCACCGCCCCCACCCGCCACGGCGGGGTCGACCTGCCCGCCGGGAGCTGGACGATCCTCCTGCTCGGCGCCGCGAACCGGGATCCCCGCCACTATCCCGAGCCGGAGCGGTTCGATCCGTGGCGTCCGCAGATCCACCCGCTCTCCTTCGGCGCCGGCCCGCACTACTGCCTCGGGGCCGGCCTGGCCCGGCTGGAGGCGCAGGTGGCGTTCCCGCTGCTGCTGCGCCGCCTGCCCGGGCTGGCCCTGGCCGGGTCGCCCGAGCGCCGGGTCCGGCTCACCCTGCGCGGCTACGCCACCCTGCCGGTCGCCGTCGGCGACGGAGCCACCCTGCCGGTCGCCGTGGGCGAGGAGTCCCCGCTCACCGATCGCGGTACGCCGGCCGGGCCGCCGGGAGTGACTCCGTAGACTGGTACGGCACCACTCGTCCCAGACAAGGAGCCGCCCCGCGTGACCGTCCAGCCCATCCGTCTGTTCGGGGATCCGGTGCTGCGCACGCCGGCCGACCTGGTGGTCGATTTCGACGCCGAGCTGCGCAAGCTGATCGCCGACCTGACCGACACGATGCGCGAGCAGAGCGGTGCCGGCCTGGCCGCCCCGCAGCTCGGGGTGGGCCTGCGGGTGTTCACCTTCGACGTGGACGACGTCCTCGGGCACCTGGTCAACCCGGTGCTGGAGTTCCCCGACGAGGAGGAGCAGGACGGCCCGGAGGGGTGTCTGTCCATCCCGGGGCTCTACTTCGACACCAAGCGCCGGCAGAACGTCGTCGCCAAGGGCTTCAACGGCTACGGCGACCCGATGCAGATCGTCGGCACCGGCCTGATGGCCCGCTGCGTCCAGCACGAGACCGACCACCTCGACGGGGTGCTCTTCGTCGACCGGCTGGATCCGGCCGGCCGGAAGGCGGCCATGAAGGCGATCCGCCAGGCAGAGTGGTACGACGGGGGCGCCCCGCCGACCGTCAAGCTCAGCCCGCACGCCGCCGGCAATCCGTTCGGGCTGGGGCGGTGACGCGGATGCGCCTGGTCTTCGCCGGCACGCCGGCCGTCGCCCTCCCCGCACTGGACGCCATCGCCGCCTCCGGCCACGAGCTGCTGGCCGTGGTCACCCGTCCCGACGCGCCCGCCGGTCGGGGGCGGGGCGTGGTCCGCTCGCCGGTCGGCGCGTGGGCCGACGCGCACGGGGTCGAGGTGTTGACCCCGGCGAAGCCCCGCGAGCCCGAGTTCCTGGACCGGCTCCGCGAGCTGGCTCCGGACTGCGTGCCGGTGGTCGCGTACGGCGCGCTGGTGCCGCCGGTGGCGCTGGAGATCCCCCGGCACGGCTGGATCAACCTGCACTTCTCGCTGCTGCCCGCCTGGCGGGGCGCGGCCCCCGTGCAGCACGCCGTGCTGCACGGCGACGAGCTGACCGGGGCCAGCGTCTTCCAGTTGGAGGCGGGGCTGGACACCGGCCCGGTCTACGGCACGGTCACCGACGAGATCCGCTCCACCGACACCTCCGGCGACCTGCTGGACCGGCTCGCCCGCTCGGGCGCCGGCCTGCTGGTGGCCGTCCTCGACGCGTTGGAGGCCGGGACCGCCCGAGCCGAGCCGCAGCCCGCCGACGGGGTGTCCCTCGCGCCCAAGCTGACCGTCGAGGACGCCCGGGTGCGCTGGGCCGATCCGGCGTTCGCGGTGGACCGGCGGATCCGGGCCTGCACCCCGGCCCCCGGCCCGTGGACCACGTTCCGCGGCGACCGGGTGAAGCTCGGTCCGGTCACCCAGCTGGCCGACGGCCCCGAGCTGAAGCCCGGCGAGCTGCTGGTCGAGAAGTCCCAGGTCATCGCGGGCACGGGCACCGTTCCGGTGCGGCTCGGCGAGGTGCGGGCGGCCGGCAAGAAGGCCATGTCGGCGAGCGACTGGGCGCGCGGCGCCCGGGTCGCCGCCGGCGAGGTGCTGGCGTGACGGGGCCGGTTGACGACGAGACCGGCGGGTCCACCCCGGGCACCGGCGCGGGCGACCGGTTCGCCGGGGCCGAGCCCGGCTCGCGGTACGCGCGCGGCGATCGCCCCGGTGACGGGGGCCGGTTCGCGGGCGGCGAGCGGCCCCGTGGTGACGGCCGGTCCGTCGGCGGTGAGCGCCCCGGCCGCCGGGGCGAGGGAGCGACGCGGGACGGACGGTTCGGCACCGACCGGCGCGGCGGTCGTCGTCCCGTCCGGCCCGCCGTCGACCTGCCCCGGCACATCGCGTACGAGGCGATCGCGGCGGTGCACCGGGACGACGCGTACGCCAACCTGGTGCTGCCGGCGATGCTGCGCGAGGAGGGGCTGACCGGGCGGGACGCCGCATTCGCCACCGAGCTGACCTACGGCACGCTGCGCCACACCGGGACGCTGGACGCGATCATCACCGACGCGGCCGGCCGGGACGTGCAGCGGATCGACCCGCCGGTGCGGGACGCGCTCCGGCTCGGGGCGTACCAGCTGCTGCACACCCGGGTGCCGGCGCACGCGGCGGTCTCCTCCACCGTGGACCTGGTCCGGGTCGTCGGCCCGGGGGCCACCGGCTTCGCCAACGCTGTGCTGCGCGAGGTGGCCACCCGCGACGTCGACGGCTGGGTGGCGAAGCTCGCCCCGTCGGCGGAGACCGACCCGATCGGCCATCTGGCGCTGGCGTACAGCCACCCGCAGTGGATCGTCCGGGCGTTCGCCGAGGCGCTCGGCGGCGACCTGGGCGAGACGGCGCGCCTGCTCATCGAGGACAACGAGCGCCCGCCGGTGCACCTGTGCGCCCGCCCGGGCCTGGCCGACCCGGTGGAGTTGGCCGACGAGGTCGGCGGCGCGCCGGGCGCGTTCTCGCCCTACGCGGTCTACCTGCCCGGCGGCGCGCCGGGGGAGCTGCCGGCGGTGGCGCAGGGGCGCGCCCACGTCCAGGACGAAGGCTCCCAGTTGGTGGCGAACGCCCTCGCGGTCGCGCCGCTGGACGGCCCAGACGGCCGCTGGCTCGACCTGTGCGCCGGCCCCGGCGGCAAGGCCGGCCTGCTCGGCGCCCTCGCCGCGCAGCGCGGCGCCCGGCTCACCGCGGTGGAGGTCGCCGAGCACCGGGCCCGGCTGGTCGCCCAGGCCACCCGGGGCCTGCCGGTGAACGTGCTGAACACCGACGGGCGGACGGTCGGCGCCGACCCGAAGCTGCCGGAGGAGCACTTCGACCGGGTGCTGGTCGACGCCCCGTGCACCGGGCTCGGCTCGCTGCGCCGGCGGCCGGAGTCCCGCTGGCGCCGCCAGCCGTCGGACCTTCCGCCGCTGACCCGCCTCCAGCGGGAACTGCTCACCGCGGCGCTGCGCGCGGTCCGGCCGGGCGGGCTGGTCGCGTACGTCACCTGCTCGCCGCACACCGTGGAGACGCACGTGACGGTGACCGAGGCGGCCCGCCGCTGCGGCTTCCCGGTGGACTTCGTGGACGCCCGGCCGCTGCTGCCCGAGGGCATGCCCGGGCTCGGGGACGGGCCGACGGTGCAGCTCTGGCCGCAGCGGCACGGCACCGACGCGATGTTCCTGGCGGTGCTGCGCCGGGGCTGAGCCCGGCCGATCCGCCGCCACACCCGCCGACCCGGGGCACGAGCCGTGCCCCGGGTCGCGTCGTGCTGGCCGTACGCCGGCCCGGCGGGGACGTGCCGCGGCGGCGGCCACCCGAGCGATGTCCACCGGTGGTGTGTGACACCCGTTGACTCTGTAATCGATACATGTAACTGTTTCGATCACCGGTTCGGCGCCGAGGCTCCCACCGGAGCCCGCGGGTCGCGCCGCCCCCCGCCCGTACGCCCCGCCCACCCCCACGAGGAGTCTCCACATGAGACGCAGAACGCCGACCGCGGGCCTCGCGCTCGCCCTGTTCGCCGCGGTGACGGCGACCCTGGCCGGCACCTCGGCCGCCGCCGCCACCCCGGTGGCCGCTGCCCCCGCACTCGCCGCCGCCGCGCCGGACATCTCGGTGACCAACGTCCAGGCCCACCTCACCCAGCTCAACACCATCGCCACCGGCAACGGCGGCAACCGGCGGGCCGGCTCGGCCGGCTACACTGCCTCGGTCGCCTACATGAAGGGCAAGCTCCAGGCCGCCGGTTACACGGTCACCGAGCAGACCTGCACCACCTGCACCTACCCGGCGAGCAACCTGATCGCCGAGTGGCCGCAGGGCCCGGCCGACCAGGTGGTGATGTTCGGCGCCCACCTGGACAGCGTCGCCGCCGGCCCGGGCATCAACGACAACGGCTCCGGCTCGGCCACCCTGCTGGAGAACGCTCTGGTCCTGGCCCAGCAGAACCCGACCATGACCCAGCGGGTCCGGTTCGCCTGGTGGAACGGCGAGGAGCAGGGCCTGCAGGGCTCGAAGTTCTACGTCAACTCGCTGAGCGCCACTCAGAAGGGCTACCTCAAGGCGTACTACAACTTCGACATGGTGGCCTCGCCCAACGGCGGCTACTTCATCAACCGGGTCACCTCGACCACGGCCGCACCGCTGAAGGCGTACTGGGACTCGCTCGGCATCCAGCCGGAGGAGAACACCGAGGGGCAGGGTCGCTCCGACGACTACTCGTTCGCCAACGCCGGCATCCCCACCTCCGGCTACGCGGCGGGTGCCAGCTACACCAAGACGTCGGCCCAGGCCGGCAAGTGGGGCGGCACCGCCGGGGCGGCATACGACTCCTGCTACCACAAGGCCTGCGACACCACCGGCAACATCAACGCGACCATCCTCAACCGCGCCGCGGACGGCGTCGCGTACGCGATCTGGCAGCTCGCGGTCGGCGGCACCCCGACGAACGACTTCTCCGTCTCGGTGAGCCCGACCTCCGGCAGTGCGGCCCGGGGTGGCATCACCACCGCGACCGTCAGCACCGCCACCACCAGCGGCAGTGCCCAGACCGTCGTCCTCTCCGCCGCGGGCGCGCCCAGCGGGGTGACGGTGTCGTTCAGCCCGTCCTCGGTCACCTCGGGCGGCTCGGCAACCATGACGGTCAGCGCCTCGTCGACGGCGGCCACCGGGACGTTCACCATCACGGTCACCGGCACCGGGTCGACCACCCGCAGCGCCACCTACAGCCTCACCGTGACCGGCGCCGGGGGCTGCGCCGGCGGGCAGCTCATCGGCAACGGCAGCTTCGAGTCCGGCACCACGCCCTGGACGGCGACGGCTGGTGTGATCACCAGCTCGACCGGCCAGCCGGCGCGCACCGGCTCGTACAAGGCGTGGCTGGACGGGTACGGCACCTCGCACACCGACACGCTGTCGCAGTCGGTGACCCTCCCGGCCGGGTGCTCCAGCTACACCCTGGCGTTCTGGCTGCACATCGACACGGCGGAGACGACCTCGTCGACGGCGTACGACAAATTGACGCTGCAGGTCGGCACGACCACGCTGGCGACGTACTCGAACCTCAACGCCGCCAGCGGCTACGCGCAGCGCAGCGTCAACCTGGCCGGGTACGCCGGGCAGACGGTGACGCTGAAGTGGACCGGCGTCGAGGACGTCTCGTTGCAGACCAGCTTCGTCATCGACGACGTGACGCTCCAGGTCGGCTGACCGATCACGGGCGGGCGGGGCCGAGCCAACGGCGGTCCCGTCCCGTCCCGATCATCGGACCGGCAGCCCCTTGCTGCCGGCGCCCTTCAGCGAGCGGGTCAGCGTGCGGTTGTCCAACCAGAGGAAGCACTGCACCCCGCGGTTGCCGTCCTCCCACTCCTCCTTCATGGGGTGGTAGAAGATCGTGCCGGCCCGGTACTGCATGTCGCTGTTGTCGGGCACCTTGACGTACTTCGCGATCAGCGACCGGCACGCCTTGTGCGCCCGCTGCGGGGTGCGCTGGAACTCGGCGAACGTGATGTCGGGGAACGGGTACACCCCGACGAACTCCGCCTTGTGCTTCGCGGTGCACGCGACCGGTTGCATCTCCGTGATGTCGTCCTTGAGCAACTTCGGATTGAAGCAGCCGAAGGCCAGCGGGGATCTCGCCGTCAGGGCGTCTCGCAGGCTCGCGCTGCGCTCGGTGACGCCGCCGTCGTCCAGGCTGGCCACCTCCGCCAGGTCGCAGCGGAACCAGCGCGCCCCGCCGCTCCAAGCCGGCTCCGAGGGGAGGACGACGGTGAGTTGCAGCCGTCCCGAGCGCCAGTCGGCGCCGACAGCCTTGTTGACCTGCTGGTCGCACTCCGCGCGCGCGGCCCGCATCCCGGTCGACCCGGCGCGCGGGGGCGTGCCCCGGCCGGCGTCGGCACCGGTCAGCGTGCCGACGTGCAGCGTCTCGGCGCGGTGCGAGGTGGTGCAGTCGACCGGGTTGTAGCCGTTGAGGTATCCGATGTCCTGGATCGTGGTGTGACACGCCCCGACCTCAGGCACGAACGACTCGGCGGCCGGGAAGGCGGGCCAGTCGTCGGCCAGGTCGCCATCCACCCCGGCGGGCACGCCGCATCCGGCGAGCGCCAGCGCCGCCGTCGCCCCCACCGCGACCGCCGTCCACCATCGCCGCATCGCGCACCGACCTCCCCGTCGTCAGTGGTCGCCCCGACCGGCGCCGACCGCCGGCTTCGACCCTTCCGGCTCGGCGCGTCTGACGCCGCGCCGCGACCCGGAACGGTCGACCGCCACGGCGGTGCAGCATACGGCACCGGAGTTCAGTTGGCAGGTGCCCTTCCGGGCCGAACCCGTGCGCCGAGCGTGTCAGGTCCGCGCCACCCGGGACCACAGTCCATGTTGGGCGCCTCGTCGCCTGTCGGTCCATCGGCCGGCCGCGGGTCACTGTCGTTCCGGATCTCCGCGTCGGGCGGCACGGTGCTGTGCAGGGTGTCACTCCCGCGTCACAGCGGGTCCTCGTCGGTGCCGTGCTGCGGACGGTCGGTGGTCACGTTCGTACACTGGCCCGGTGACCGTACCGCCGCCGATCGTCGCGCCCAGCATTCTGGCCGCCGATTTCGCCCACCTCGCCGACGAGGTCCGCGCCGTCGAGCACGCCGCCGACTGGCTGCACGTCGACGTCATGGACAACCACTTCGTGCCGAACCTGACCATCGGGCTGCCGGTGGTGCAGAGCCTGCGCGCGGCGACCGAGCTGCCGTTCGACGTGCACCTCATGATCGAGGACCCGCGCCGCTGGGCCCCCGGGTACGCCGACGCCGGGGCGTACAACGTCACGTTCCACGCCGAGGCATGCGACGATCCGGTGGCGCTCGCGAAGGATCTCCGCTCGGCCGGGGCGAAGGCGGGGCTCGCGATCGACCGGGACACCCCGATCGAGCCGTACCTGGAGCTGCTGCCCAGCTTCGACACGCTGCTGATCATGACGATCAAGGCCGGCTTCGGCGGGCAGCGGTTCATCCCGCAACTGCTGGACAAGGTGCGCACCGCCCGGCGGCACGTCGACAGCGGCCATCTGGAGCTGCGGATCGAGGTCGACGGCGGGATCGCCGCCGACACCATCGAGCAGGCCGCCGCGGCGGGTGCCGACGCCTTCGTCGCCGGCACCGCGGTCTACGCCGCCGACGACCCCGCGGAGGCGGTACGCCGCCTGCGGGCCCTCGCGGAACGCGCTTCCTCCGGGGCCTGACGTGGACCCGGCCGGCGAGCGACCTGACATCGTCCTGGTCGTCGACGACGACGAGGACATCGCGCGTTTTGTCGAGTTCAACCTGCGCCTGCACGGCTTCGAGGTGTTGCACGCCAGCGACGGCCAGGAGGCGCTCGAGGTGATCGAGCGGCAGCGGCCCGACCTGGCCGTGGTGGACCTGATGATGCCGCGCATCGACGGCCTGGAGCTGACCCGCCGGCTGCGCGCCGACCCGATGACCTCGGCCCTGCCGGTGATCATGCTGACCGCCAAGGCCATGACGGTGGACAAGGTCAACGGCCTCAGCGCCGGCGCCGACGACTACCTGGTGAAGCCCTTCGACACCGCCGAGCTGGTCGCCCGCGTCAGCTCCACGCTGCGGCGGAACAAGGAGTTCCGGGAGGTCTCACCGCTGACCGGGCTACCCGGTAACAGCCGGATCCGGCGGGAGATCAGCGACCGGGTCCGCAGCGGCGCCGACTACGCGGTCGGGTACGTCGACATCGACCGGTTCAAGAGCGTCAACGACCGGTACGGCTTCGTCCGGGGCGACGAGTTCATCTCCGCCCTGGCCCGCAGCCTGCACCGGGCGGTGGTGTCGATCGACCTGCCGCCGGCGTTTCTCGGCCACGTCGGCGGCGACGACTTCGTCATCGTCTGCACCCCGACGCAGGTGCGGCCGCTGACCAGCCGGGCGGTGGTCGACTTCGAGAAGGCCGCCGACGCCCTCTACGACCCCACCGACCGGGAGCGCGGCTTCGTCGAGCTGAAGGACCGGCGGGGCAACATCCGGCGGGCCGCCCTGGTCACCCTCTCCATCGGGGTCTCCCTCTCCGATGCCGGCAAGCGCTTCAGCAACCCGCTGGAGGCGATCGCCGTCGCCTCCGAGATGAAGTCGGTCGCCAAGAGCCAGCCCGGGTCCTACGTCGCGGTCGACCGGCGCCGGGGCGTGCCGTGACACCCCTGTTCTGGCTGTGAAGTAGCTCGCCTCTGTGGCGCGGCACCCCCCCTCGCGTGTAAGACTGCCCGTGTACCCACCACGCGCTGGCGGGGCTCGGTGAAATTCCGAACCGGCGGTGATCCACGGCAAGGCCGTGGTAAGCCCGCGACCCGGACGGCTTCGGCCGAAAGGTGGACCTGGTGAGAATCCGGGGCCGACGGTTGGGGTGCGGCTCGTCCGCCCCCAGACAGTCCGGATGGGAGACAGCGCGCGGGACGGGGAGGCCCCTGCCGGCCGCCGCACCGTCGGCTGCCGCGTGGGCTCCCGGGGCCGGCTCCGCCGTCCCCGGATCTCCGCCGCCGCCTGTCCGCGGCATCCGTGCCGCCACCTCCCAGCCTCGCCCGCGCGTACCGGCGAGTGAGAGGGCAGGGGCAGGCGATGGCGAGCGTCTCCGTCGACGAGGCGATGCGTCGCGCGATCGCGCTGGCCGCCCGCGGTCTCGGCACCACCAGCCCCAACCCGGTGGTCGGCTGCGTGCTGCTCGACCCGGACGGCGAGGTCGTCGGCGAGGGATTTCACGCGTACGCGGGTGGTCCGCACGCCGAGATCGTCGCCCTCGCCCAGGCCGGTAACCGGGCCCGTGGCGGCACCGCGGTGGTCACCCTGGAGCCCTGCGACCACGTCGGCCGCACCGGTCCCTGCAGCCACGCGCTCATCGGCGCCGGCGTCGCCCGGGTGGTGGTCGCCGTCGGAGATCCCAACCCGGTCGCCTCGGGTGGCGCGGCCACCCTGCGCGCCGCCGGGGTCGAGGTGGAGGTCGGGGTACGCGCCGAGGAGGCCGAGGCCGGCAACGTCGCCTGGCTCACCTCGATGCGCCGCGGCTGGCCGTACGTGATCTGGAAGTACGCGGCGACCCTGGACGGGCGCTCCGCCGCGGCCGACGGCACCAGCATGTGGATCACCTCGGAGGCGGCCCGGATCGACGTGCACGCCCTGCGCGGCACCGTCGACGCGGTGATCGTCGGGGTGGGCACCGTGCTCGCCGACGACCCCCGGCTCACCGCCCGCAACCTGCGTGACGGCACCCTGGCCATCCGCCAGCCGCTGCGGGTGGTGGTGGACAGCTCGGGGCGTACCCCGGCCGACGCCCGGGTCCGCGACGGCGCCGCCCGCACCTGGGTCGCCACCGCCGCCGAGGTCGGGGCCGGCCCGGACGGCCGGGTCGACCTGCCGGCGCTGCTCGCGGAGCTGCACCACCGCGGCGTCCGGGCCGCGCTGCTGGAGGGCGGCCCCCGGCTGGCCGGCGCGTTCCTCGCCGCCGGCCTGGTCGACAAGATCGTCGGTTACGTCGCGCCGAAGCTGCTCGGCGCCGGCCCGACCGCGCTGCTCGACGCGGGCGTGTCGACCATCGCCGACGCCGTCGACCTGGAACTCACCGACGTCACGCAGGTCGGCCCCGACCTGCGGATCACCGCGCTGCCCCGGAAGAGGGAGGCATGACATGTTCACCGGCATCGTCGAGGAGTTGGGCGAGGTAGCCCGGACCACCGAGACCGGGGGTGACTCCGCGCTGGTCGCCATCCGCGGCCCGCTGGTCACCACGGACGCCCGGCACGGCGACTCCATCGCCGTCAACGGGGTCTGCCTGACGGTGGTCGACGTCGACGGCGGCGTCTTCACCGCCGACGTGATGGGGGAGACCCTGCGCCGCTCCGCGCTCGGCGCGCTGCGCCCGGGCGACCCGGTCAACCTGGAGCGGGCCGCCGCGTTGAACAGCCGGCTCGGCGGGCACCTCGTCCAGGGCCACGTCGACGGGGTCGGCGAGATCATCGGCCGGGAGCCGGCCGCGCAGTGGGAGACGGTCCGCTTCCGCCTGCCCGCCGCGCTGTCCCGGTACGTGGTGGAGAAGGGCTCGATCACCGTCGACGGGGTCTCGCTGACCGTGGCCGAGGTCGGCGACGACTGGTTCGCCGTCGGGCTGATCCCCACCACGCTCAAGCTCACCACCCTCGGCGCCAAGGGCGTCGGCGACCCGGTCAACCTCGAGGTGGACGTGCTGGCCAAGTACGTCGAGCGGCTGCTCGGCGACCGCCTCGCCGGCGGCCCGGCGCTGCCCGGCGGCGCGGTCGTCCCAGGCGGTGAGATCTGATGGGCCCGCTGGGCTGGCTGCTCGACGCCCAGTTCCAGATCGCCGGCTCGCCGGTGCTGGTCCGGGAGATCGTCGGCAACGTCTTCGGCCTCGCCTCGGCGCTGTACGGGCTGCGCCGGCTGGTCTGGGCCTGGCCGGTCGGCATGATCGGCAACGCGTTGCTGTTCACCGTCTTCCTCGGCGGCGCCTTCGCCACCCCGCAGGCGCACGACCTCTACGGCCAGGCCGGCCGGCAGGTCTTCTTCTTCGCGGTCAGCGTCTACGGCTGGTGGCGCTGGTCGCGCAACCGCCGCTCCGGTGCCGGGGAGCAGCCGGCCGTCACCCCGCGCTGGGCCACCGGCCGGGAGCGGCTCGGCCTGCTCGCCGCCGCGGTGGCCGGCACCGCGGCCGCGTACCCGGTGCTGGCCGGGCTCGGCTCGTGGGGGCCGCTGCCGGACGCCTGGATCCTGGTCGGCAGCCTGCTCGCCACGTACGGCATGGCCCGCGGCTGGGTCGAGTTCTGGCTGATCTGGATCGCCGTCGACGCGGTCGGCGTGCCGCTGCTGCTGCGTGGCGGGTTCTATCCGTCGGCCGCCATGTACCTGGTCTACGGCGGGTTCTGCGTGGCCGGCCTGGCCGCCTGGTGGCGCACGTCCCGGGCCACCCCGCCCACCCGCACCCCGATCCCGCCGACGTACTCGGAGGCCGTCGCATGACCACGTTTGGCAGCATCGAGCAGGCGGTGGCGGACATCGCCGCCGGCCGACCCGTCGTCGTGGTCGACGACGAGGACCGGGAGAACGAGGGCGACCTGATCTTCGCGGCCGAGCTGGCCACCCCGGAGCTGGTCGCGTTCATGGTCCGGTACACCTCGGGCTACATCTGCGTACCGCTCACCGAGCGCGAGTGCGACCGGCTGGACCTGCCGCCCATGCACCACACCAACCAGGACCGGCGGGGCACCGCGTACACGGTGACCGTGGACGCCCGGGAGGGGGTCAGCACCGGCATCTCGGCCGCCGACCGGTCGCACACCATCCGGCTGCTCGCCGCCCCGTCGACCGACGCGACCGATCTGGCCCGCCCCGGGCACGTGGTGCCGCTGCGCGCCAGGGAGGGCGGGGTGCTGCGTCGCCCCGGCCACACGGAGGCAGCCGTCGACCTGACCCGGCTGGCCGGGCTGCGCCCGGCCGGGGTGCTCTGCGAGCTGGTCAACGACGACGGCACCATGATGCGCCTGCCGGACCTGGAGAAGTTCTGCGCCGAGCACGGGCTGACCCTGGTCACCATCGCCGACCTGATCGCCTACCGGCGCCGCACCGAGAAGCAGGTGGAGCAGGTCGCCGAGGCGCGGATGCCCACCCCGTACGGGGTGTTCCGGGCGCTCGGCTACCGCAGCGACTTCGACTCGGCCGAGCACGTCGCGCTGGTCATGGGCGACCTCGGTGACGGAGCGGACGTGCTGGTCCGGGTGCACTCCGAGTGCCTGACCGGCGATGTCTTCGGCTCGTTGCGCTGCGACTGCGGCCCGCAGCTGCAGGCCGCCCTGGCCCGGGTGGCCCAGGAGGGGCGCGGCGTGGTGCTCTACGTGCGCGGGCACGAGGGGCGGGGGATCGGCCTGCTGCACAAGCTCCAGGCGTATCAGCTCCAGGACCAGGGCCGGGACACCGTGGACGCGAACCTCGACCTGGGGCTGCCGGCCGACGCGCGGGACTACGGCACCGGCGCGCAGATCCTCTACGACCTCGGCGTCCGCTCGATGCGGCTGCTGACCAACAACCCGGCCAAGCGGGCCGGCCTGGAGGGGTACGGCCTCACGGTGAGCGGCCGCGAGGGGCTGCCCGTCCGGTCGAACCCGGAGAACGTGCGATACCTGCGGACCAAGCGGGACCGGATGGGCCACCTCCTGGAGGGGCTGGAGGAGGTGACCGAGGCGCCGATGGGCCGCCCGGTCGCCGGCGAAGAGATCGGAGTGTGACCATGGCGGGATTCGGGGAACCGGGGGTGACCTCGGTGGACGCCGTCGGGCTGACCGTCGGCATCGTGGCGGCGCGCTGGCACGGCGAGCTCACCGACCACATGGTCGACCGGGCGGTCGCCGCCGCCGAGGCGTGCGGGGCGCGACCGGTGGTGGCCCGGGTGGCCGGCTCGGTGGAGCTGCCCGTGGTGGCCCAGGCGATGGCCCGCCGGTACGACGTGGTGGTCGCCCTCGGCGTGGTGGTCCGGGGCGCGACGGCCCACTTCGACTACGTCTGCAAGTCGGTGACCGAGGGGCTGACCCGGGTCGCGCTCGACGAGGGCAAGCCGGTGGCGCACGGGGTGCTCACGGTGGAGACCATCGAGCAGGCCCGGGACCGGGCCGGGCTGCCCGGCTCGGCGGAGGACAAGGGCTGGGCGGCCACCGTGGCGGCCCTCGACGCCGCCCTGGCCATCCGCGGCCTCGACGCCACCAACGGCCACCGGGTCGGCTTCGCCTGATCGACCTCGAATCGGCGGCCCATTGGGCGTTGGACTTCGAGTCGCCGAGGGGCGGCGTCCGCGATCATCGGACACCGCCCCTCGGCGAACGGAGCCGAGCTACCCGGCGGCGGCGCCGGCCGGTGAGGGGGAGTCGACGCCGATCGGCGCCGACCCGACCGGCTCGGGGGCCCGCGTGGCCTCGACCGGCTCGGCGGCCGGTGTGGGCTCGGCCGGGGCGGTGAGGCGACGGCCGGTGAGCAGGTAGCCGGCCGTGACCACCAGCACCGCCCCGATCACCCCGTACAGCAGGCGGTAGTCGACCAGGCTGACCAGGAGCGCACCCGCCCCGATCGCCACCGCCTGCGGCCCGCTGGCCAGCGCGTCCAGCGCGGCCGAGACCCGGCCGACCAGGTCCGATGGGGTACGCCGCTGGATTAGCGTCATCGTGCCCACCATCGCGGCCGGCAGCCCGAGCCCGATCAGCACGCTGGCGGCGACGGCGAGCCAGAGGGCCGGCCGGACCAGGACCAGGCTGCTGGCGGCGAGGGCGGCCACGCCGAGCGCCATGGTGCCCAGTTCCCCGAGTCGGCGCACCAGCGCCGCCGAGGTGAGGCCGCCGACCAGTCCACCGATCCCCTGGAGCGAGACCAGTACCCCCAGGAAGGCCGGCTCCCGCCCGAGCCCCTTGTCGACGTACGCGAACCAGAGCGTCTCCCCGAACCCCATCGCCACAGTGGCGACCACCACCGCCACCAGTGCCCGGCGCAACGCGAGCTCGCCCAGCAGGTGCCGCACGCCCGCCGCCACCCCGCCGGAGGAATCCGGGTGGGACGCCCCGGCGGTGTTCGCCGCAGCCGAGGTCGCCGGTGCGGAGCCGGTGGCGGCCCCTGGTGCCCGCCGCAGGGTCAGCCCGACCACCGCCGCCAGCAGGAAGCCGAGCGCGCAGGCGCCGGCCAGCGCCGGGCCGCCGAGCAGGACGTAGAGGCCGGCGCCGAGCAGCGGGCCGGCCAGGCGCAGCCCCTGCTTGACGGTCTGGGACGCGCCGTTGGCGTCGGGCAACAGTTCGGCGGGGACCAGTTCCTGCACGAGCGCGGTGACCGTCGCGCCGAGCGCGATGTAGGAGAGCCCGTAGCCGGCGGCGACCGCGTAGACGACCCAGAGCCGGCTGGCGTCGTGGACGGTCAGCAGCGGCAGCAGCAGCGCGGCGGTGACCGCGTTGAGCGCCACGAAGAGCCTCCGGCGGGGTGCCCGGTCGACCATCCAGCCGACCAGCGGGGCGAGCACCATCGGCGCGGTCAGCGCGACGAAGGTGGCGCCGGCCAGCCCGTCGGAGCCGGTCAGCTCCTTGACCCACACGGCCAGGGCCAGCAGCAGGACCGACTCGGCGACCATGCTCACGGTCAACGCGAGGAAGAACAGCCGGAAGTCCGGCCGGCGCAGCAGCTGTCTCATCGGTCCTCGTCCCCCTCCGCGTCGGCGTCGCCGACGACCGGTCCGTGTTCGGTGCTCCCGTCGGCGTCGCCGTCGATCGGTTCGTTTTCCGTGTTCCCCTCGGCGTCGGCCCTGCCGGAGACCGGTCCGTCGACCTCGGGCACGCCCCACGCCATCAACCGCACCGGTCGCGACCCGGCCGGGCGGGCCGTGGGGTCGCTGAGCCGGTCCAGGTGGCGCGCGAACAGCGACTGGATCTCCTGCTTCAGCTCCCCGAGCTCGTCGGCGGTGTACCAGCCGATGAACTGGGTGAAGAAACTGGCGTCGCGCCAGACGGGGGACTGCTGCCGGCGGACGGCCATCCAGTCCCGGAGCTTGCGGTATTCCAGGTCGAGCAGGACCCGGGCGGCCGCGTCGCCGGCCTGCGCCAGCTCGGGGCTCTCCTCACCCTCGCCCCACCGGTGCCCGTCGGTGACCAGCCGCCACGGCCGCTGCCGGCCGGTGCCGCCCCCGGCCTCGGTGACGAAGCCGTACTTGGCGAGCTGGCGCAGGTGCCAGGAGCAGTTGGCGGGGCTCTCGCCGACCCGCTCGGACACCTCGGTGGCGGTCAGTGGGCCGTACAGGCCGACCGCGTTGAGGATGCGCAGCCGCAGCGGGTGCGCGAGGGCGCGCAGGGTGTCGACGTCGGTGATCTCACGGGGCTGCTGTTCGGGCATGTGTCGAAGGATACCCTTCGAAAGGCTCCTTTCGAAAGCCCTCCTTTCATTTGTCTCCGTGTTTGACTGCCGTCATCGTGGCGATCGAGTACGCGGACCTGCCCGGGCTGCGCGTGCGGTGGTGGCCCGGCTCAACGATCCGCCTCCCGAATGGTGGGAGCGGTTGACGGAGATCACCCTGCCGGCCCTCGTCGTGTCCGGCGGTTCGGCCGGCCGCCTGCCGCAGGACCGGCTCGCCGCGATGGTCGCCCGGATGCCCGCCGCCCGCCTGGTAACCATCGACGCGGGCCACGCGGTGCACGCGACCCGCCCCGCCGAGTTCGCCGCGGCCGTACGCGGGTTCCTCGCCGCTTCCGGCTGAGCGACCGGTCCGCATGGTCCCGAAGTTGCCGATACGCCCGGACCCGGAGCGCACCGTCATCCCGGGCGGCTGGAAGAATCGCCTGCCGTGAAGACGTTCGAGGAGTTGTTCGCCGAGCTGCAGGCCAAGGCCGCCGCCGGCACCCCGGGCTCGGGCACGGTCGCCGCGCTCGAGAAGGGGGTGCACTTCATCGGCAAGAAGGTGGTCGAGGAGGCGGCCGAGTCGTGGATGGCCGCCGAGCACGAGGGCCCGGAGCGGGCCGCCGAGGAGATCTCCCAGCTGCTCTACCAGACCCAGGTGCTGATGCTTGCCACCGGTCTCGAACTCAAGGACGTCTACCGACATTTGTGAGTGTTCCCGTCCGCTGATCATCCGATCGATCGAAGGAGCACTCCACCCATGCTGCGTGTCGCCGTACCGAACAAGGGCACCCTGGCCGAGTCGGCCGCCCAGATGCTGCGCGAGGCGGGTTACCGCCAACGCACCGACCCGAAGGACCTGGTCTGCCGGGACGAGCCCAACGACATCGAGTTCTTCTACCTTCGCCCCAAGGACATCGCCACCTATGTCGGCTCCGGTGACCTCGACGTCGGCATCACCGGTAGGGACCTGCTGATCGACTCCGGCGCGCCGGCCGAGGAGATCGTCGACCTGAACTTCGGCCGAGCCACCTTCCGGTTCGCCGCCCGTCCCGACGACGTGCACTCCGTCCAGCAGTTGGGCGGGCACCGGATCGCCACGGCGTACCCGGGGCTGGTCGAGCGGCACCTGGCCGAGCTGGGCGTCAAGGCCGAGGTGATCCGCCTGGACGGCGCGGTGGAGAACGCCATCCGCCTCGGCGTGGCCGACGTGGTCGCCGACGTGGTGGAGACCGGCGCCACCCTGCGCCAGGCCGGCCTGGTGGTGTTCGGGGAGCCGCTGCTGCGCTCCTCGGCGGTGCTGGTCCGCCGGGCCGGCGCCCCCGGCTGCGCGCAGGCCGACCAGCTGCTGCGCCGGCTGCAGGGCGTGCTGGTCGCCCGCCGTTACGTGATGCTGGCCTACGACGTGCCGGCCGGGCTGCTCGACCGGGCCAGCTCGCTGACCCCGGGCATCGAGTCGCCGACCGTCTCCCCGCTGCACCGCGAGGGCTGGGTCGCCGTGCAGGCGATGGTCCAGCGCGACGACGCGCACCGGATCATGGACGAGCTCTACGAGCTGGGCGCCCGGGCCATCCTGGTCACCAACATCCACGCCTGCCGGCTGTGAGGCCGCTGCCGGCTCCGGCCGCCCTGTCCCTGGTCGTCCTGGGCGGGGCGGCCTCGGCTGCGCAGGGCGTGGCCAACTCCGAGCTGGGGCAGCGCGCCGGCGACCCGGTGCTCGGCGCGGTGGTCAACAACCTCGGCGGCAGTCTCCTCGTCCTGGTCGGGCTGGTCGTCCTCCCTTCGATGCGGACCGGCCTGGTCGCGTTGCGTCGCGGTGGCCTGCCCTGGTGGTCGTATCTGGGCGGGCTCGGCGGCGCGGCGATCGTGGTGATCGGCACGTACGTCGTGCCGGTGCTCGGGGTGGCCGTGTTCACCATCGCCCAGGTCGCCGGCGGCAGCCTGGGCGGGCTCGCCGTGGACCGGGCCGGGCTGTCCCCGGCCGGGCGGCTGCCGCTCACGGTGCCCCGGCTGGGCGGGGCGCTGCTCGGCGTCGCCGCGGTCACCCTTGCCCAGCTCGGCCGCCCGGTCGGCGACCTGGCGGTCGGGCTGGTCCTGCTCGCGGTCGCCGGTGGCCTGGCGGTCGCCCTGCAGGCCGCGCTCAACGGCCGGGTCTCCGCCGCCAGCAGCAACGCCGCCGGGCTCGCGGTCAACTTCGCCGTCAGCACCGCGGCGATCCTGGCGGTCGCGTCAATGGTCGGGGTGTTCGCCGACCGGCCCACCTGGCCGGGGCAGTGGTGGCTCTACACCGGCGGCCTGCTCGGGGTCGGCATCGTGCTCGCCCTGCTGGTCGGTGTCCGCGCGGCCGGGGTGCTGCGGACCGGTCTGGCGCTGGTCGCCGGGCAGCTCGGCGGCGCCCTGCTGCTGGACGTGCTGCTGCCCGGCGGCGCCGGGGTGCGGGTGCCGGTGCTGGCCGGCGCGGCGCTCACCGTGCTGGCGGTGCTGGTCGCCGGGGTGCGACGGCGCGCGCCCGCCCGTGTGGCGGCGGAACGCGAGCCGGAGCCGGATGGCAGACTGGTCGGGTGAGCGATTCAGTGGTGACCGTGCGGCCGCGCCGGATCCGGCTGGTCTGCTGGGTGTCGGCCGTCGCCCTGCTGGTGGTGTTCAGCCTGGTGGCCACATCGCTGACCGGGGCGACCGGCGACGGCTACGGCACGTTCCAACGGGGCGACCAGCTCGCCATGGTTGGCCTGGGCCTCTGCGGGGCCCTCGGCATCCTGCTCTTCACCCGCCCCCGCGTGGTGGCCGACGCCAGGGGCGTCCGGGTCCGAAACGTGATCGGCTCGCACGAGCTGCCCTGGGAGGTCGTCCGCGGGATCCGTTTCGACCGCGGTGCCCCGTGGGCCAGCCTGGAGCTGCACGACGACGACCTGCTGCCGATGGTCGCCCTGCAGGCCGCCGACAAGGAGCACGCGGTCGAGGGGGTGCGCGCACTGCGCCGCCTGCACCAGGCCTACCTGGCCGCCCTCGCCGGCGAGCCCACCCCCCGCTGACCCGCGGTGGGTTGAGTTGGGGGCCGGTGGGGCGGGGGTGTAGTGTTACCGGGTCGACCAGACTGCCCCCGTTCCTGACGTGTGGGCGGTCCCGAAGCGGAGCGCCTGCTCCCACCCGAGTCGCCGCGACGGCGGCCGGGTCCGGTCCCCGGTTCCGGGCATGTCCCGGTTCCGGATGCGCGATCATGTGATCGTGTCGACCGGTCGAGTGGGCCCTGGCATACGCCGGGGCCTTCTGCTTTCCGGGTCGGCTCCCGCCCGGGAGCCCGCGGAGTCGGCACCGTAGGAGACTCGACTCGAGGAGGCCCCATCAGCGTCGAACCACGCGTGAACGAGCAGATCCGGGCACGTGAGGTCCGACTGGTCGGCCCTGAAGGTGAGCAGGTGGGCATCGTCCCGCTGGAGCGCGCCCTACAGCTGGCCGCGGACGTCGACCTGGACCTGGTCGAGGTTGCGCCGATGGCGCGCCCGCCGGTGTGCAAGCTCATGGACTTCGGCAAGTTCAAGTACGAGAGCGCACTGAAGGCGCGCGAAGCGCGGCGTAACCAGCAGCAGACCGTCATCAAGGAGATGAAGCTCCGGCCGAAGATCGACCCGCACGACTACGAGACCAAGAAGGGTCACGTGGTGCGGTTCCTCAAGGCCGGTGACAAGGTCAAGGTGACGATCATGTTCCGCGGTCGCGAGCAGAGCCGCCCGGAGCTGGGCTACCGGCTCCTGCGCCGGCTCGAGTCCGAGATCTCGGAGCTGGGGTACGTCGAGGCCGCCCCGAAGCAGGACGGCCGTAACATGATCATGGTGCTTGCGCCACACCGCGCCACGAAGGCCGCCGCGGTCGCCGCGACGGCCACCCGGGGCGGACCCCGGGAACGGGCCGCCGAAGGCGCCCCGGAGGCCGGCGAGACCGCAGCAGCCGGTGAGACCGGCACGACCGCTGACACCAGCGGCCAGTAACAGGGGAGAGACGTTCCACATGCCGAAGATGAAGAGCCACACCGGGATGGGCAAGCGGGTCAAGGTGACCGGCAAGGGCAAGATCGTTGCCCAGCAGGCCGGCCTCCGCCACAACCTGGAGAAGAAGGCCTCCACCCAGACCCGCCGGCTGACCGGCACCGTCGAGCTGGCGAAGGCCGACACCAAGCGAATCAAGAAGCTGCTCGGCCGCTGACGCGCGCCACCTGAACCGAAGAAGGAGTTGAGATGGCACGCGTCAAGCGGGCTGTGAACGCCCAGAAGAAGCGCCGTACCCTGCTGGAGACCGCGAGCGGCTATCGCGGTCAGCGCTCCCGCCTCTACCGCAAGGCCAAGGAGCAGGTGCTGCACTCGATGCAGTACGCCTACCGGGACCGTCGCGACCGCAAGGGCGACTTCCGGCAGCTCTGGATCCAGCGGATCAACGCCGGCGCCCGGGCCAACGGCCTGACCTACAACCGGCTGATCCAGGGCCTGCGCCTGGCCGGCATCGAGGTCGACCGGAAGATCCTGGCCGACCTGGCCGTCAACGACGCCGCGGCGTTCGCCGCGATCGTCGAGCTGGCCCGCGCCGCCGTGGCGGCCGAGGGCACCGGTGGCGCCGCGGCCCAGGCCGCCTGATCCACCCGCACCAGCAGATCGAGGCGTCTCCCATGCAGTCACCATCGCGCGGGAGACGCCTCGACGCTGTCTCCGGCCCGTTCACCCCGCGTACGCCGCGGGTCGCCGCCGCCCGCCGGCTGCACCGCCGCCGCGACCGCGAGACCGCCGGCCGCTTCCTGGCCGAGGGGCCGCAGGCCGTCCGTGAGGCCCTGGCCCGCGCCGGCACCGTCGTCGAACTCTTCGGCACGCCGGCGGCCCTCGACCGGTACGCCGACCTCGCGGCGCGGGCCGCCCGGGCCGACGTGCCCGTCTCCGAGGTCACCGACGAGGCCCTCGCGGCGCTCGCCGAGACCGTCGCCCCGCAGGGCCTGGTCGCCGTCTGCCGGCACCTCGACGTGCCCCTGGACCGGGCCCTCGCGCGCGGGCCGCGGCTGGTCGCGGTGCTCGCCGAGATCCGCGACCCGGGCAACGCCGGCACCGTGCTGCGCACCGCCGACGCCGCCGGCACGGGCGCCGTGATCTTCGCCGGCGACGCGGTCGACCCGTACAACGGCAAGTGCGTGCGGGCCTCCGCCGGCAGTCTCTTCCACGTCGACGTGGTCCGCGTCGCCGACCCGGTCCAGGCGGTCGACGCGTTGCGTACCGCCGGGCTCTCCGTCTTCGCCACCACCGGGTACGGCGACACCGACCTCGACGACCTCGCCGACGCCGGCGGGCTGGCCACCCCCACCGCCTGGCTCTTCGGTTCCGAGGCGCACGGACTGCCCGAGGAGCTGACCGAGGCCGCCGACGCCCGGGTCCGCGTGCCGCTGCACGGGCGCGCCGAGAGCCTGAACCTGGCTGCGGCGGCGGCCGTATGCCTGTACGCTTCAGCGAGAGCGTTGCGCTGACCGCCAGCCGGTCGCGCGGCACACACAGCAGGGGAGTCGTCCACGTGATGAACGCGCCACGGCGTTCGTTTAGCCAGCCCGCCGGTGTCGGCGGGCGGCGGGACTGACCCTTCCTCCTGCCCAACTCCCACCGGCGGGCTGCGGCGAAGCCGCGCGTCCGTAGACTCGCCTAGCCGCCCGTGAGGGCCGGCGCCGCCGTGAGGGAGTGCCCGTACGCCATGAGCTACCGCAACGATCCGTACGACCCGAAGCAGGTCGCCCTGCTCGACCCGGACGCCCTGGCCGGGGCCGTCGCCGACGCCGAGAAGGCGTTCGCCGCCGCCACCGACCTGGACGCGCTGACCGCGCTGCGCCCGGCGCACCTCGGGGACCGGTCCCCGGTCTCGCTCGCCCGCCGGGAGATCGGCGCGCTGCCGCCGGCCGCCAAGGCCGACGCCGGCAAGCGGGTCAACGAGGCCCGTCGCGCCATCGAATCCGCGCACGCCGCCCGCCAGGAGATCCTGGAACGGGAGCAGGCCGAGCGGGTGCTGGTCGAGGAGCGGGTCGACGTGACCCTGCCGTACGACCGCCGGCCGCGCGGCGCCCGTCACCCGATCAGCACGCTGATGGAGCAGATCAGCGACCTGTTCATCGGGATGGGCTACGAGATCGCCGAGGGTCCCGAGGTCGAGCTGGAGTGGACCAACTTCGACGCGCTGAACATCCCCGCCGACCACCCGGCGCGCGGCCTGATGGACACCTTCCACATCGCACCGCAGGACGGGTCGGACAGCTCCGGCCTTGTTCTCCGGACCCACACCTCGCCGGTGCAGGCGCGCACCATGCTCAGCCGCAAGCCGCCGATCTACGTGGTCGTGCCCGGCCGGGTGTACCGCACCGACGAGCTGGACGCCACCCACGCGCCGGTCTTCCACCAGGTCGAGGGGCTGGTGGTGGACAAGGGCATCACGATGGCGCACCTGCGCGGCACGCTGGACCACTTCGCCCGGGCGATGTTCGGCGAGGGCGCGAAGACCCGGTGGCGGCCGCACTACTTCCCGTTCACCGAGCCGTCGGCCGAGTTCGACGTCTGGTTCCCGGAGCACCGGGACGGGCCGCAGTGGGTCGAGTGGGGCGGCTGCGGCATGGTCAACCCGCGGGTGTTGCGCGCCTGCGGCATCGATCCGGAGGTCTACTCCGGATTCGCGTTCGGCATGGGCATCGACCGGACCGTGATGGTCCGGCACGGGGTCAGCGACATGCGGGACATGGCCGAGGGCGACGTGCGGTTCACCCGCGCGTTCGGGGTCTAGACGGCGCCACGAGCTACGGAGACGGTGGTTTAAGAGTCATGCGAGTTTCTGTCAGTTGGCTGCGGGAGTACGTCGACCTTCCCGCCGACCTGCCCGCCGGCGACCTGGAGCAGGCACTGGTCGACCTCGGCGTCGAGGTGGACTCCATCGAGGACCTGCGGGAGTCGGTCACCGGCCCGCTGGTGGTCGGTGAGGTCCTGGAGATCGAGGAGCTGACCGGGTTCAAGAAGCCGATCCGGTTCTGCCGGGTCGACGTCGGTGCCGCCAACGGCACCGGCGAGCCGCAGGAGATCGTCTGCGGGGCGCGCAACTTCGCCCCGGGCGACCGGGTGGTGGTGATCCTTCCCGGCGGCGTGCTGCCCGGCAACTTCGCCATCGGCGCGCGCAAGACGTACGGGCGCAACTCCAACGGTATGATCTGCTCGGCCAAGGAGCTGGGCCTGGGCGACGACCACTCGGGCATCATCGTGCTGCCCGAGGACACCCCGGCCAAGCCCGGCGACGACGCCCGTCCGGTGGTCGGCCTCGACGACGTCGTGGTCGAGATGGAGATCACCCCCGACCGGGGCTACGCGCTGAGCGTGCGCGGCATCGCCCGCGAGCTGTCGCACGCCCTCGGCGTGCCGTTCCGCGACCCGGCCGCGGCACCGGCGCCCGGCGGCACCGCCGAGCCCGCGTACCCGGTCGAGGTGCGCGACACCGTCGGCTGCGACCGGTTCGCCGCCCGGATGGTCCGCGGCGTCGACCCGACCGCGCAGACCCCCGGCTGGATGTCCCAGCGGCTCACCGTGGCCGGCATCCGCAGCATCTCGCTGCCGGTCGACATCACCAACTACCTGATGCTCGAGCTCGGCCAGCCGATGCACGCCTTCGACGCCGACCGGATCCGCGGTCCGCTGGTGGTGCGCCGGGCCGAGCCGGGGGAGAAGCTGACCACCCTGGACGGGGTGACCCGCACCCTGGTCGCCGAGGACATGGTGATCTGCGACGACACCGGACCCATCTCGCTGGCCGCGGTGATGGGCGGCGAGACCAGCGAGGTGATCGCCTCCACCGCCGACGTGCTCTTCGAGGCGGCGCACTGGGACCCGGCGATGGTCGGGCGCACCGCCCGCCGGCACAGGCTGTTCAGCGAGGCGGCCAAGCGCTGGGAGCGGGGCGTCGACCCGGCGCTGCCGCTGGTCGCGTTGGAGAAGGCGGTCCGGCTGCTCACCGAGCACGCCGGGGGCACGGTCGGCACGGAGATCCTCGACCTCGACCACGTCCGGCCGCGTACCCCGGTCACCCTGCCGGCGGACCTGCCGTCGCGCCGGGTCGGGGTGGCGTACTCCCCGGAGCGGGTGGTCGAGCTGCTGGAGCAGGTCGGCTGCGCGGTCGCCCGGGGCACCGAGCGGCTCGGCGAGGACCCGGGCGAGGTCGGGGTGGCCGCGGCGGGCGGTGGCGAGGTACTCACCGTGACCCCGCCGAGCTGGCGGCCCGATCTCACCGACCCGGCCGACCTGGTCGAGGAGGTGGTCCGCCTCGACGGGTACGACCGGGTGCCGTCGGTGCTGCCCACCGCGCCGCCCGGCCGCGGCCTCACCTGGCAGCAGCAGCGCCGCCGGGCGGTCGCCCGGTCGCTCGCCGAGCGCGGGTACGTCGAGGTCCTGGCGCACCCGTTCGTCTCCGTCGAGCTGGCCGACCAGCTCGGCCTGCCGACCGACGACCCGCGCCGCCCGGCGGTCCGGGTGGCCAACCCGCTGTCCGAGGAGGAGCCGCTGCTGCGGACCACACTGCTCGGCCCGCTGCTCGGCATCCTCAAGCGCAACGTCGGCCGGGGCCAGCGCGACGTGGTGATCTCCGAGATCGGCACGGTGTTCCACCCGCGGCCCGGCGCCGGCACTCCGCCGGCCATGGGGGTGGACCGCCGCCCCACCGACGAGCAGTTCGCCGCCGCCGACGCGGTGGTGCCGGACCAGCCGCAGCACGTCGCCGTGGCGCTGGCCGGCGAGATCGAGCCGGTCGGCTGGTGGGGCGCGGGCCGGGCGGCCGGCTGGGCGGACGCCGTCGAGGCCGGCCGGGCCGTCCTCGCCGCCGCCGGCATCCCGGCCGACCGGGTCACCGTCCGGGCCGCCGAACGCGCCCCCTGGCACCCCGGCCGGTGCGCCGAGCTGCTGGTGGACGGCACGGCGGTCGGGTACGCCGGCGAGCTGCACCCGGCCGTGGTGGCGACGCTGGAGCTGCCGCGCCGCACCAGCGCCATGGAGCTGAACCTGGACGCGCTGCCCGCCGCGCCGATGGTGGCCGGGCCGGCCATCTCCACCTTCCCGCCCGCGCTGATCGACGTGGCGCTGGTGGTGGACGACTCGGTGCCCGCCGCCGAGGTCGAGCGGGCCCTCGTCGAGGGGGCCGGCGAGCTGCTGGAGGGCGTCCGGCTCTTCGACGTGTACGCCTCCGAGCAGCTCGGCGCGGGCCGCCGGTCGCTGGCGTACAAGCTGACGTTCCGGGCCCCGGACCGGACGCTGACCGTCGAGGAGGCGGTGGCCGCCCGGGACGCGGCGGTGGCCGAGGCCGCCCGCCGCTTCGGCGCCACCCTGCGCGGCGCCTGACCGGTGCCGCTCGTCGGATGGCTGGTGGTGGCCGCCGTGCTCGCGTCGGCCGCCACCGCCGTCCTGCTCCGGGCGGGGTCTTCCGCCGGAGTGGCGGGGCGCTTCGCGGCCGGAGCCGCGGCCCCTGGTCCATCCCGAGTTCCTCCGGCCGGTCAGCCGAGGTCTCGACGCGTCGCCAGCCAGGTGCCCAGCCCGAACATCAGCACCACGTATCCCAGCAGGACGGCGGTCGGCACCACTGCACTGGAGGATTCGATCACCCCGGGGGTACCCCCGTCGAACTGGGACCGTGCGCCGAGCGCGCCGGCCAGGGCGCCGGAGCTCGGGGCCAGCAGCAGCTTCTGCAGCACCGTGAGCGGGTTCAGCACGAGGGCGAGTCCGCTGATCGCGTTCTCCAGGACCAGCGTCCACACCAGACCGACCGCGATCGCCGTGGCGGTGCTGCGGAACGTGATGGCGAGGAACCAGCCCAGGCTGGCGTGGGCGGTGCAGATCAGCCAGGCGGCCGCCACCGCCCGGGCGAGGTCGGTGGCCGACGGCCAGTCGGTGGCCCGCCCCTCGGTGAGGGCCAGCGCCCCGGTGGTCACCGCCAGCACGCCGAAGGTGAGCACGGCGATCAGCAGGGCCAGGCCGCACAGGACGACGGCGTGTCCGGCCATCACCTGCGCCCGCCGTGGTCGCTGCGTGAACAGGAGGTTCCACGTGCCCCAGCGGTATTCGTTGCCGACGACGAGTGCGCCGAGGATGACCACGATGGCGCCACCGAAGAGCGGGAACAGCCCGATCCCGGTGGGCACGAGCTGACCGGGCAGGACGGCGGCCAGCAGGGACTCGGCGGCCTCCGCCTCCTTCGGGTCGCCGGCCAGAGACAGGTGCACGAGGTACGGAATGCCGATCCCGAAGGCGAGCGCCAGGATCGTCCAGGTCGCGGTGACCGCCCAGACGGCGGGCCGCCTCCGGTCGGCGAACCACGCCGCCCGTACCGACGCCATCATCGGCCGCCTCCCGTCGTGGTGGCCGGCTCCGGTCGGCCGGGCCGTTCCGGCGCGGTCAGTTCCAGGAACGCCTCCTCCAGCGAGTGGCGCTGTGGACGCAGTTCCCGCACGTCGATCCCGGCTTCGACCAGTCGCCGGTTGAGTTCCGCGGCCAGCTCCGGGTCCGCGGTGACCCGCAGTCGCCCGTCGACCGCTTCCACCGCGCGGACCCGGTCGTGCTCGCGCAGGCACGCCGCCGCCTTGTCCATCGGGTCGGCGTCGATCAGCAGCACCGTCTGGCCCAGGGTGCCACGTAGCTCGTCGGGCGAGCCGTCGGCGACCAGCCGGCCGCGGTCGATGACCGCGATCCGGTCGCAGATCTGCTCCACCTCGCCGAGGACGTGACTGGACAGCAGCACGGTGTGGCCGCTTCGTCCGAGCCCGCGGAGCAACTCGCGGATGTCGGACACCCCGGCCGGGTCGAGGCCGTTGGTGGGCTCGTCCAGGATGAGCAGGGCCGGCTCCTTGAGCAGGGCAGCGGCCACGCCGAGGCGTTGCTTCATGCCCAGGGAGTACGTCCGGAACGCCGACCGGGCGCGGTCGGCCAGACCGACGTCGGCCAGCACCCGGTCGACGGCACGGTCTGCCACGCCCGCGTACCGGGCGGCCAGCCGCAGGTTGTCCCGGCCGGACAGATGCGGATAGAAGGCCGGCGACTCGATGAGGGCACCCACCCGGGCCAGCTGTTCCGGCGTGCCGGGCGGTCGACCCAGGACCCGGATCCGGCCACTGGTCGGCCGGACCAGCCCGACGAGCATGCGCATGGTGGTGGTCTTGCCGGCGCCGTTGGGCCCCAGGAAGCCGAGCACCTCGCCCTCATGAACTCGCAGGTCAAGGCCGTCAACCGCGGTGACCCCGCCGGGATAACGCTTGGTCACCTCATGAACTTCAATGGCAGAACGATCACCTCTCAACGGGCTGGCGCAATCGTTGGGAGGATGAGCCGAGAGCCGCAGATCAGATTGCTCTTTGCCTTCATCCCGCAGCCCCTCTTATTCCTGACCGCAACACAGCGTTATTTGTGCATCGGCAATTAACCGTCAGTTAAGGCAGGGTGGGTGGTGCCGCCACCGGATCGCTCGGTGGTTGCCTCATTGGCCCCGCCGTCGTCAGTGGCCAGTGGTGGGACGAGGCAAAGCGGCTATGACCTGCGGCGGCCCTGACGACGTCCACAGACTAGCGGAGGTTGATCGGCTCGGGAAGGGCGGAAGTTCGTGGTGGTGACGCTTCTTGTCTTAGCCGCAGCTCAATGCCCCTTCAATTCACTGTCGCCACTGCCTCGCACGAAACATTTTGTTGACGAAAGACTTGATCTTGGGCAGCATGAAGACACTTTCGACACGGCCTCAGTCGTTGGCATAGGAGCCGAGATGACCCAGTTGCCGGACGGTGGAGTGACTCTGGAATCGCGTCCCAAGCTCCGGCACGACGTGGTGTTCCTGGACGCTCCGGCCGGCGCCTACCTGCGCGGCCCGGACACCGCCTTCCTGATCAAGGGTCGGTCGGCCTTCCGCTGGCTGACGTCGCTGAGTCCCTATCTGACCGGGGAGCACACGCTCGCGCAGCTCACCGCCACCCTCGAACCGGGGCAGCGGGAGACCGTGCTCACCCTGGTCCGCGCGCTGGTCTCCCGAGGCTTCGCCAAGGACGCCAGGGACCGCACCGAGCTGCCGGAACCACTGGGCCGCCGGTTCGCCGCCCAGATCGAGTTCATCGACCACTTCGCCGACGACCCCACCGGCCGGTTCCAGCGCTTCCACGATGCCCGGGTGGTGCTGGCCGGTGAGGGAGCGGCCCTGCTCGCGGCGGCGGCCGGTCTGCTCCGCAACGGGTGTGTGCGGCTGGACCTGTACCCGGACGACGACCCGGAGCCGTACGCCGAGGCCCTGCGACCCGAACTGGCGGAGCTGCGTGCCGACGGCTTGCCGGTCGAGGTCGGGTTCCACGCCGGGACGCCGGACCTGCGCGGGGCGGACGCGGTGGTGTACTGCACCGCTCCGGCGGGACTGGCCAGGCTGGCGGACCTGGCCCGCGCCTGTCACCGGGACGGTCCGCTGCTGGTGTCGGTGACCTGGGACGACGACCGGGCGGTGGTCGGGCCGACCGTCCCGCCTGGGCAGACCCCCTGCTGGCACTGCGCCCAACTACGACTGACCGCCGGCGCCGAACCGGCGGCGGCCGTGGAGTTCTGGCGACAGCTCGCCCTCGGCGGCGACGCCACCGCGGCGGCGGTCCTGCCCGAGGTGAGCGGGCGGATGCTCGGCAACGCCGCCGCCTTCGAACTCTTCCGCGCCCTCACCGGTGCGTTCGCGCCGGACACCGCCGGCGGGGTGCTGCTGCTCGATTCGTCCACTCTGGAGTCCGCCCGGGAACGGGTGCTGCCACACCCGGGCTGCCCGGTCTGCCGGGACGTCGAGGTGTCCGAGCCGGTCCCGAGCGCCGACTCGGACGAGGAGACCTACCAGCGTGCCGAGATGCTGGTGTCGCCGAACGCCGGTGTCTTCACCCGGTTCGTCGACGACCCGCTGGAGCAGGCGCCGCTGAAGACGGCCCGGTTGCGGGTGCCCGGGCGGCGGGGCCCGCGCGAGGTGACCGCCTTCGACGTGCACACCGTGATGAGCGCCCGGCTGGCCGCCTACCGGATCGCGGTACGCGACCACGCCGCCCGGCACGCGGACCCGGCCGGGGCGGTGACGGCCTCGGCCGTCGAGCTGCGCGACCGGGGCGAGCACCCGGTGCCGTGGGCGGAACTGGACACGGCGGCCGGTGGGCGGCCCGACGATCCCCGGCGGCGTACCCGGTGGCTGCCGGCCGTCGTGCTGGGGCGGGCGGAGACCGTGTGGGTGCCGGCGGCGCTGGCGCTGCCCACCTCCGCGTTCAACGCCGAGGGCTGGGCCGAGCCGACGGTGGCCGGAGCGGCCGCCGCCGGATCACTCGACGGTGTGGTCGACCACGGACTGACGGACGCGCTGGCGTACCACGCGCTGACGGCGGCGCTGCGCGGCCGGGCCGGGCTGAGCGTGGTGGGCGAGGAGGACCTGGTCGGCGACGGCGACACCGCCTTCGTGGTCAAGACGGCCCACCGGTTCGGCCGCCAGCTGTCGGTCTACGCGCTGGCCGCCGCCGGCCCGGCGCACGCCGTGCTCGCCGTCACCGAACCTGCCGGCGGCGGCGACCGGGACTGGGCGTTGGCCGGCGGGTTCGACCCGGTCGCCACCCGGCTCGCGGCCGTACGTGACGTGGTGGGGCGGGCCCAGGTGCGGCACTTCGAGGGGACGGCCGCCGACCTCGGCGACCCGGTGCTGCGGGACTTCGACCCCGCGACGCTCACCACCACCGCCGTCACCCGGGCCTGCGCGGCCACCGACCGGGCAGCCGTGCTGGCCGCGCTGGGTGCCCGGGGGATGAGCGCCCTGCTCGTCGAGACGACCACCCGGGACATCCGGGCCAGCGGGGCGTTCCGCAGCGGCGTGGTCCTGCTGCGGCACGACGGCCGCACGGCCGACTGAACCACCACACCAGTGGTCCGTACGAGGCACGCACCGTGGAAGGAGGTGGAAAGATGCCGATCACCCTGAACGACGAGCTCCGCGAGCTGGAGACCGAGACCTTCGAGATCGAGGAGGTCGAGGACGGTGGCGAGGCGCTCGCCGCGACCAGCTCCAGCTGCTCCTGCTCCAGCTGCTGCAGCTGCAGCACCTCGAGCTGCTGCAGCTGCAGCACCAGCACCTCTAGCTGCGGCTGACCGGGTGGGCGGGGTTGACTCGCGACGCTGACGACCTCCAGTCGCCGGTGGGGCACCGCACGAACGCGGACCATCCGCCGCCGGTCGAACCGGCGAGCAACGCCTGCGTGCCTCCGCTGGATCCACCGTGGTGGTGCGGACGCAGACCACCGACGACTGGCCCTGATCGCGGCTCAACGACAGCACGTGTCGGCACCAACGCCCGACATCCGCCGTACCGCCCGACTCGGTCCGTAGTGGGAACTGCCTGAGCTGCGGACCGAGCCGCTCGAGGTCGAGGACATCGCGGATCTGTCCGCCGACCTCCTGTGCGGCCGCACCTCGTCGAGGTGCGGCAGTACCAGCCGAGCCGCGATGCCGCCGGTCGCTCCGGACGTCCGGCTGGCGCCACGGCTCCGGATCGCCTGAGGGGAGGTGTAAGGAAATGCCGGAACTGACTGACGAGCTCCGCGCGCTGGAGACGGAGACGTTCGAGATCGAGGACGTCGACGCCATCGACGCGATGGTCATGGCCTGGTCCAGCTCGAGCTGTTCCTGCTCCAGCTGCTGCAGCTGCAGCACGTCCAGCTGCTGCAGCACCAGCACCAGCACCGGATGCGGCGGCGGGTAGTCGAACCGACCGCCACCGTCCCCGCCGGCGGGCCACGTCGGCGGGGCGCCGGCCCCCACCCCACCAGCACCGCACGGCAGCGACCTCAGACAGGTGAACCGCATGATCGTCGACGTTCGGACCACCTCCACCGGGTGGGACAGCAGCCTCAAACAGCTCGGCGAGGCGTTCCACGAGCGCCTCCAGGTCGCGGCCCGCCCCGGTGCGCCGCTCGACGGGATCACCGTCCGCGTGGCCGCCCTCGGCCTGACCGACGCGTACGCCGACGGCGGCGAGGGCCTGACCGGGGACGTGGTGCCGATCTGGTTGCACGGCGCGACCGCGCTGGTCGGTTCGCGCTGGACGGACGACGGGGCCACGCCGGGCCCGTGCCCGCTCTGCGTGCAGCGGCGCTGGCAGGCCATCCGGGTACGCGAGGAACGGCACGCCCTGGAGCACGGCGCCCGGGTCGGCACCGTGGCGGCCCTGCCCCACCTGACGCCGTTCGCCGTCGACGCGCTCTGGCAGCTCCTCCTGGCCGCCTGCCGGTCGCGGGCCGACCGGCCCGGCATCGGCCGCCTGTGGCAGCTGCGGATGGACACCCTGGAGACCACCGTCGTCGCGGTGCTGGCCGATTCCGACTGCCCGGCCTGCGCGACCACCGCCGAGGACACCGCCGCGGCGGCGGACGTCCCGCTCACCAGCCGGCCCAAGCCGGATCCGTCCGCGTACCGGCTGCGGTCGGCCGGGGACCTGGACCTGCCGGTCGCCGCGCTGGCGAACCCGGTCGCCGGGGCGCTGGGCGGCAACGCGCTGCGCGCGTACAACGCCACCGCGACCGCGCCGGTGACCGGATACTTCCGGGTCCGCAGCCGCTACGACCTGCACGAGATGTGGTGGAGCGGACACGCCAACAGCTACGGCGGCAGCGAGACCTACGCCCTGCTGGAGGGGCTGGAACGGTACGCCGGCCAGTTTCCCCGGGCCCGGCGGACCACGGTCTTCGACAGCTACGCGAACCTGGCCCCGGACGCTCTGGACCCCGCCGGGCTGGGCTACCACCCGGCGTTCTACGACGGCCACGGGCACTACTACGCCCCCTACTCGCCCACCGAGCCGATGCACTGGGTCTGGGGCCACTCGCTGCGCGACCGCACCCGCCGGCTCGTGCCCGAGCAACTCGTCTACTACCTGGACCGCCGTACCGACCAGCGCAAGTTCGTCCAGGAGTGCTCCAACGGCTGCGCCAGCGGCAGCTGCCCTGAGGAGGCGCTGCTGCACGGCATGCTCGAACTGGTCGAGCGGGACGCCTTCCTGCTCGCCTGGTACGGGTCGGCCCGGCTGGCCGAGATCGACCCGGCCACCTGCCGCGATGAGCGGGTGCACTTCATGCTCGACCGGGTGAACCTGCTCGGGTATGACCTCCGGCTCTTCGACACCCGGGCGGACCTGCCTGTCCCGGTGGTCACCGCGGTTGCGGTCAAGCGCGGCGACGGGCTCGGCCAGCTCTGCTTCGCCGCCGGCGCCAGCCTCGACCCGGACGACGCGGTCCGCGCTGCGGTCTGCGAGACCGCCTCCTACGTTCCCGGCTTCGACGAACGTGTCGCCGCGAGCGAGCCGCAGCTGCGTGAGATGGTGCGGGACTACACCAGGGTCACCGAGCTGAGCCACCATGCCCTGCTGTACGGGCTGCCGGAAATGACCCGCCACGCCGCGTTCCTCTTCGACGACCCGCCGCTGCGGTCGATGACCGAGTTGTACGGCGACTGGCTGGCGGCCCGGCCGAACCACGACGACTTGCGCGCGGACACCGAGTATCTGTGCGGGCTGATCTCCGCGCTCGGCGGCGACGTCGTGGCGGTCGACCAGACCTGCCCCGAGCAGGAGATCGCCGGAGTGCACACGATGGCGGTGGTGGCCCCCGCCCTGGTCCCGATCGACTTCGGCTGGCAGCGGCAGCGGGTGCTCTGGAGCGACCGGTTGGAGCGGCACCTGGCCCGGGGCACACACGGACCCGACCGGCTCGGGGCCACCGGCCGCAACCCCCACCCGCACCCCTTCCCCTAGGAGCACCCAGATGCCGCAGGAGGCCCGCGAGGTCGTCCGGGAGTACACCGAGGCGGTGTTCCGCCGGGCCCGGATCCCGATGGAACCGCTCAACTACGAGGTGGACTGGGTCGACCAGCCTTCCCGCCACGTCAGCTACCCCGGTGCTCCCAGGCTGCCGCTGCCGGCGACGCTGCCGGACCTGCCCACCCTGCGTGACCTGTTCACCGGGGAGCACCTCCCGCCGCCGGTGGGCTGGTCGCTGCCCCGGCTGGCGGCCCTGCTGCGCCTGTCGTACGGGGTGCTCGACCGGCGGCTGACGGTGAACTGGAACCAGGACCTGGCCAAGCGGACGCACTTCGAGCACGCGGTCTGGGGGCGCGGCACCGCCTCCGGTGGCGGCATGTACCCGGTGGAGCTCTACCTGGTCGCCGGGTCGTCCGGGCCGCTGCTACCCGGCGTCTACCACTACGGCACGGGCCAGCACGTGCTGGAGCGGCTGCTGGTCGGCGACGTCAGCGGCACGGTACGCGCCGCCGCCGGCGATTCCGCGGGCACCGCCGACAGCTTCCTGGTGGCGAGCATCCGGTTCTGGAAGAACTCCTTCAAGTACAACAGCTTCTGCTATCACGTGGTCACCCAGGACCTCGGCGCGCTGCTGGGCTCCTGGGACCTGCTGGCCCGCGCGCTCGGCGCGCCCCTGCCCCGCCTGCTCGGCTTCGATCCCGCGCCGGTGGACCGGTTGCTCGGCTTCGACGGCGACCGGGAGAGCGTCTTCGCGGTCGTACCGTTGACCTGGGAGGGTGGCCATCCGGCGGTCGACGGAGGGGGCGCGACCCGGACCGGCTCGGCCGGTGAGCCGGCAGCAACCGCGGATGTCCGGGTCCGGTACCCGGCCTTCGAACGGTCCCGCCGGCTGCGGGAGTTCCCGGCCGTCACCGCGGTGCACCGGGCGGCGGCGGCCCCCGCCACCCCCGCCGCGGCCGCCCTGGCGGGCGCCGCGCCCCGCGCCCTGACCGGCGAACCGGTGACCCTGCCCGGACCCCTGCTGGAGCGGCTGGAGCGTCCCCTGTCGGCGGTGCTGGCGACCCGGTCCAGCAGCTTCGGTCGGTTCCGCCGGCCGCCCGACCTGACCGCCGCCGAACTCGGCACCACCCTCGCCTTCGCCGCCGCCGGCCGGCACCACCCGGCCGACGTCGGGTTGCCGGCGGACGCACCGGCCCTCACCCGTCTCTGGGTCTTCGCCAACCACGTCGGCGGCCTCGCCACCGGCAGCTACGCCTACTGTCCCCGGCGCCACACACTGCTGCCTGCCGGGCCCGAACCCGACGGCGGCATGTCCGCCTTCCTGCAACAGCAGTACTTCCTCACCAACTACACGATGGGTCAGGTCGGCGCGGTGCTGGCCATCTCCGGCCGGCTGGACGCCGTGCTCGACGCCGTCGGCCCGCGCGGCTACCGCATCCTCAACGCCGAGATCGGCGCCGTGGCGCAGCGCGCCTACTGCGCGGCCAGCGCCCAGCGCGTCGGCTGCGGCGCGGTGCTGGGCTTCGACAACGTCTCCATGGACGCGGCCCTCGGCCTGGCCGGCACCGACGAGCGGACCGTGTTGTTCCTGCTGCTCGGGCGACACCCGGACGGCGCCGCCGACCTGGCGTACCGGCTGTGACCGCCTCGATCCGCACCGACGCGTCGACGAAGGAGAGACCCGTGACGGTGTCCCTGCCCGCATCACCGGCCGCCGAGCTGTCCTGGCGGATGCCGGAGGTGTTCATGCTGCGTACCGCCGGCCTGCCGCTGGAGGTCGCCGACCGGCTCGCCTTCGACGACAGCGCCGAGTGGGCCCGCCGGACGCTGGCCCTGGAGGACCGCCTGCGGGAAGCCGCGCCGCGGCTCGCGGACGCGCTCGAGGTGGCGGTGGCCCGCAATCTCGACGACGACCAGCTGCGGCGGCGGCTGATCCGGCTGCGCCGGGACGTGTGGAACCTGCGCCGACCCGATCCCGCCGACCCGGCGGCCTGGCCGAAGGCCGCCCTCGGCGCCGACACGCACCGGATGCTGGCCCGCTGGCTGGAGACCTTCGCGGCGTACCGGCGGGAGCTGGCCGACGGCGCGGCGGTGCTGGATCGGGAACTGGCCGAGCGGCGGGCGGTGCTGCGCGAGCTGGCTGACGATCCGGACCTGCGGGGCGGCATCCTGCTCGCCTCTCCGTCGCTGGACCAGTACCTGCCCGCGTATCTGGCCGCGTCGGGCAGGCTCGGCAAGCGGGCCAGGCGGGTGGAGCGGTCGCTGCTGGAGTACGCCCTGCGTACCGCCTGCAAGACCAGCCCGTTCAGCCGGCTGACCACGGTGAACGTCGGGACCTTCGGCGCCGGTGCCGGCCCGCTGCTCGACGTCTCGCCCGTGACCGACCGGACCGGCGAGGCGAAGCGTGGCGTCGCCCGGCTCAACCTGGCCGCGCTCGGCCGGTTGTCGGCCATCGTGCTCGCCGACGAGACGCTCCGCGCGGACCTGCCGGTCACCGTCACCACCGGCTGGCGTATCGAACACGGCCGGCTGCGTTACCTGCGCCGCCGCCGGACCAGCTCGGAGGACGGCGATGCCGCGATCACCCTGGAATCGATCCACGAGTCGCTGTTCGTGCTGCCCACCGGCCGGGTGCTGCACGACATCCTGGGCGCGCTCGACGGCGGCCGGGTCCGGCGGATGGCCGACCTGGTCACCGAACTGGCCGCCGACGGCCGTCCCACGGCCGAGATCGAGCAGTACCTGCACCACCTGCTGCGGGTTGGCCTGCTGGTGGTACCGAACCTGCACCTGGACATCCACGCCGACGACCCGGTCGAGGGCTATCGACACGCGCTGCGGGAGATCGGCCGGGACTGGGCCGACCGGCTCGCGGAGCGGGTCGCGACGGTCAACCGCCTCGCCGTCGGTTACCCGGCGCACGACGTCGCCGGTCGCCGCCGGGTGCTCGCGGACATCCGGCGGGAACTGGTGGCGGCCCACGCGGATCTCGGCCGGCCCGACATCCCGGCCCCCCGGACCCTGGTGTACGAGGACGCCACGCTGCGCACCCGGTTGCCGGTCACCGCCGACCGGAGCCGCTGGGACCGGGACATCCTGCCCGGGCTGCGCGCGCTCGCGCGGATCATGCCGGTGTTCGACATCAACCTGCCGCGCCGGCTGGCCACGAAGGGCTTCTTCCGGGCCCGCTACGGCGCCGGTGGGCGCTGCGACGACCTGCTCACCTTCGCCCACGAGTTCCAGCAGGACTTCTTCGAGCACTACACCGGACGGATGATGCGCCGCCGCGCGTTCGACGCGGACAACACCTACGTGCGGCAGGAGAACTGGTTCCGGCAGGAGGAGATCACCGCACTGGACGACGCCCGGGTCGCGGTGGCCCGGCGAATGAGGGACGCGTACGACCGGTTGCCGGCCGGCGCGGAGGAGCTGCGCCTCGACGACGCGTTCATGTCCGACGTCGCGGCCATGGTGCCGGAGACCCTCGGCACGCTCGACCCCCGGTCCTTCTTCCTCCAGCTCGCCGACCAGGGCGACCGGCACCGGGTCGTGGTCAACCGGATCTACTCCGGCATGACGCTGCTCTTCTCCCGTTTCGCCCACCTCTTCGCCGACGAGGACCTCGCCGGAGCGCTCCGCGCCGAGCTGGCCCGGCTCCAGCCGCCGGGCGCGGTGCTCGCCGAGCTGAAGGGCGGGTACGACGCCACGAACCTCAACCTGCACCCGGCGGTCACCCCGTACGAGCTGGTCTGCCCGGGGGAGATCAGCTCCCGCCCGGCCGGCGAGCAGATCCACATGGACGATCTCAGCGTCGAACACGATCCGGTGGCGGACCGGTTGCTGCTGCGCTCACGCCGGCTCGGTGCCGAGGTCATCCCGGTCTACCTGGGTTTCCTGCTGCCGATGGCGCTGCCCGAGGTGCAGCAGGTGCTGCTCACCTTCGCCTATCTGGGCATGGCGCAGCCGGACCTGTGGGCCGGTACCGGCGTGGCGTTGCCCGGCCGGGGCATCGCCGGCTATCCCCGGATCGCGTTCGGCGACCTGGTGCTGCAGCGGCGGATGTGGAAACTGCATCCCGACCACCTGCCGCCGGCGCGCACCCCGGAGCAGAGTGACGCGGACTGGTTCCTGCGCTGGCAGCGGTGGCGGCGCGACAACGGCCTGCCCCGCCGGGTCTTCGCCACGCCGGAGGGCGGCCCGGTCACCCCGAAGGTGGGCGACGCCGGCCAGCCCGGGGCGCAGCCGGGTGTCCGACCGGACCACAAGCCGCTCTACGTCGACTTCGACAGCCACTTCTGTCTGCAGTTGCTGGAGGCGACCGGGCGGGGAGCGGGCAGCCGGCTGGTGCTCACCGAGATGCTGCCGGACCGTGCCGAGCAGGTGCTGAACGGCCCCGGCGGCACCCACGTCACCGAACTGACCGTCGAACTCAACGGCGTCCGTGCCGGAAAGGTGGACCGATGACGCACTTCCCGTCCCCGGTGGAGCACGGCTGGCTCAGCGTCCACGTCTTCTACGCCAGCAACGCCAACCCGATGCTCGTCGAGGGTGTCCGCCCACTGGTGGACGAGTTGCGGGCCGAGGGGCTGATCAGCCGGTACTTCTTCATCAAGTACTGGATGGAGGGGCCGCACGTCCGGCTTCGCGTGCTGCCCGCCCCCGGCGTGGACCCGGCGGTGGTGCGGGCTCGGGTGGACGGGGCGATCGCGGCGTTCCTGCGCCGCCGTCCCGCCCTCTACGAGGTGGACAGCGACGGGCTGGGCGACCTGTACAAGCAGATGTACGTCGCCGAGTACGGCCGGCAGCGGTGGGACGACGAGTACGGCTCGGACGGCGTGATGCCGATGCGGGCGAACAACAGCTACCACCACATCCCCTACGAACGCGAGTACGGCCGCTACGGCGGCCCGGCCGGGATTCAGCTCGCCGAGTGGCACTTCGAGCACTCCAGCGACGTGGTGCTGGATCTGCTGGCCACCACGAACGTGCACGTCCGTCCGGTGCTGCTCGGGCTCTCCGCCCAGCTGGGCATGATGATGTGCGCGGTCTTCCTCCCCGACGACCGGCGGATCGCCGAGTTCCTCGACGAGTACCGCCGGTTCTGGGAGGTCTCCTACTCCGAGCCCAGCGACGACTACCACGCCAGCTTCGACACCAGCTACCGGCGGATGGACGGCGCGTTGCGGGACCGACTGGCCCAGATCAGGGCCGCGGCGTGGGGCCACGGCGACGTCGGGCCCAACGGCGTCGAGGGCCGCTGGGTGGCGCACTGCCGTGAGCTGCGCGCCCGGGTCGCCGGGGCGGTCGAGCGGGGCGAGCTGGTGTTCCAGCGTGGCGACGGGGAGCCCACCCCGATCCGCGACCTCGACGTCGCCCTGCCCATCCTGCTCAGCTCGTACGTGCACATGACGAACAACCGGCTCGGCGTGAGCATCCTCGACGAGATCTACCTGTCGTACCTGATGCGGGCCGCGCTGCTCGACGACCCCGCCCCGGCCGGCCGGCGATGACCACGGTCGACGCGACCTGGACCCGGCCCCGGCTGCGGGCCGGGATCGTGCTCGGCCCCGGCCAGTGGCGGGGCGAGAAGCTCGTCCACCACGTCAAGGATCCGGAGACCGGTTGCTACTACCGGATCGGGCCGCGCGAGCACTTCCTGCTGTCCCGGATGGACGGCATCCGTACCCTGGACGACCTGGCCGGCGACTACGCCGCCACCTTCGGGCGGCGGCTCGGGCCGGAGAGCTGGCAGCAGCTGTTCGGGATGCTGCATCAGCGGCAGCTGCTCGACGGCGCGACGGACCCCGAGATCATCGCCCGGCTCACCGCGACCGCTGCCGAGAACGCGGCGAGGAGCCGGCGCGGCCTGCTGTCCGCCCGCTTTCCGTTGTTCGATCCGGACCGGCTCTTCACCCGCCTGCTGCCCCGCCTGGCGCCGCTGTTCAGCTGGTGGTTCGTCCTCCCGGCGCTGCTGGTCGTGCTGGCGATCGCCGGGTACGTGGCGGTGCACCTGCGGGAGTTGCTCGAACCGGTCGCCGGGGGAGACCGCCCGGTCCCGGCGATCCTGGCCGGGGTGGTGATCACCTGGGCGATCATCTTCCTGCACGAGTGCGCGCACGGGCTCACCTGCCGGCACTTCGGCGGACAGGTCCCCGAGATCGGCGTGATGTGGCGATTCCCGATGCTGGCGCCGTACTGCAAGGTCGACGACATCGTGCTCTTCACCCCGCGCCGTCGCGTGGCGACCGCGTTCGCCGGCGTCTTCGTCAGCATGCTGGCTCTGGTGCCGTTCGTCGCGATGTGGGTGTGGGGTCCGCGCGGCGCGCTGCACGACCTGGCCGGCACGATGCTGATCTTCGGCACGGCGGCCGCCGCCATCAACCTCGTGCCCTTCCTCCGGCTCGACGGCTACTACATGCTCAGCCACGCCCTGAACCTCGCCGACCTGCGGGCCGACACCTACCGGTTCTACGGTCGGCTGCTGCGCCAGGGGCCTGGCGCGGTGCGGGACTACCGTCCCCGCGACCGGGTTGCCTACGCGCTCTACGGCCTGGCCTCGGCGGCCTTCGCGGCTACCGTGCTGACGCTGCTGGTGCGCTACTGGTACCTCTCGCTGGCCGGCTGGGTCGGCTCCGGGTGGGCCGTGGCGATCCTCGTCGCGGAGGCGGTGGTGCTGGGGGCCCTGGCCGCCCACTTCGCTCGCCGGCACCCGCGGAATTCCCCGACCTGATGCTTCCTGGCCGCAATGGCGTGGAATACTGGCCAAAAGGGGAGAAGTAGGGCAGACCCATATGGCCAGGCGGGGTGCGGCGGCTGAGCTGCCAGGGAGCCGTGAGCCCCCGAGTCGGGCCGGCTTCGTCGAACTGCTCTTCGACGTGGTGCTCGTCTTCGCCTTCACCCGCCTCTCCGGACGGCTGATCGAACAGCTGAACTGGTCGGGGTTCTACTCGGCGATGGTGCTGACCCTGGCCCTTTGGTGGCTCTGGTACCGCATGGCCTGGACGGCCAACCGCTACGATCCCACCCGCCCCATGGTCCAGGTCATGGTCATCGTGACCATGTTCGGCGCCCTGCTGATGGCGGCCGCGGTGCCGGCGGCCTACCGGGAGCGCGGGTACGTGTTCGCGGGGGTCTTCGTCACCATCGAAGTGCTCCGGCATCTCTGGCTCGTGGTGTTCGGCGGCGGGGATCGGCGCACCCGCCTGGTCAGCGTCCGGATCGTCTTCTGGGCGTGCCTCTCGGCCGTTCCGTGGATCGCCGGGATCTTCGCCTCCCACGGCCCGCGGCTGATCTGGTGGACGGTGGCGGTCCTCATCGACTACGCCGGAGGGCTGCTTGACTTCCCGACACCTCGGCTCGGGCGCGCGGGGCTGCGGGGCCGGCCGATCGCGGAGGAACACCTGACGGAGCGCTACCGCCAGGTGCTCATCATCGCCTTCGGAGAGAGCATCCTGTCCGCGGGCACCCAGCTCAGCCCGTTCGGCTTCCAGCGCGATCGGACCGCCGCGCTGCTGGTGGCGTTCCTGATCACCGTGTTGTTCTGGCAGATCTACTACTACCGGGCAGGTGAGCTGCTTCCCGCCGCCATCGCGTCGTCCCGGGCCCCGGCTCTGGTCGGTGACCTCGCGTCGTACGCGCATCTGGTCATGGTGATCGGCGTCGCGGTCAGTGGGGTGGGGGACGCGCTGATCATCTCGCACCCCTTCGGCGAGACCGAGCTGTCCCTGATCGCGGTCATCCTCGGGGGGCCGGCGCTGTTCCTGGTCGGCCGGTCCATGCTCGACTACGCCGGATTCAGCCGGGTCTCGTGGTCGCGGCCGATCGGGCTGCTGGCGCTCGGGGTCCTGGTCCCGTTGGCCCTCCTGCTGCCGCCCCTGCTGGTGGCCGTGGCCGCCGTCGTGGTGCTGGCCGGCGTCGGCGCCGCGAACGTGATCAGCTGGCGGATGTATCCGAGGAAGATGGCGCCACCGCCCGGCCTGCCGCCCAAGGGCTGAGGGCGTGGACCGGCGACCAGCGAGGCCATGCGAGGGCCACGTCGTCGAATTTCATGCAGTCCGCCGCATGAAGTTGCAGCCCCCTGCCGATCCTGCTAGCCTTCACTGCATAGTCATGCGGAGGTGAGTATGGGTATCCGGGTTGCGGTCGCCGGAGCCAGCGGGTACGCCGGGGGCGAGCTGCTCCGCCTGCTCGCCGGGCACCCCGAGTTCGATCTCGTCGCCGCTACCGCCCACTCCCAGGCCGGCCAGCCCGTCACCGCCGTACACCCGCAGCTCGCCGGGCTGGACCTGGTGCTCGGAGCGACCGACCCGGCCGCACTGGCCGACGCGGACCTGGTCTTCCTGGCCCTGCCGCACGGCCAGTCGGCGGCCCTCGCCGCGGCCCTCCCCACCACCGTCAAGGTGGTCGACCTCGGCGCCGACCACCGGCTGCGCGACGCGGACGCCTGGGCCCGCTGGTACGGCGGCACGCACGCCGGCGCCTGGACCTACGGCCTGCCCGAGCTGCCCGGCCAGCGGACCGCGATCGCCGCCGCCGGCCGCGTCGCCAGCACCGGCTGCTACGCGGTGGCCACCACCCTGGCGCTCGCCCCGCTGATCGCCGCCGGCGCGGTCCAGTCCACCGACGTGGTGGTGGTCGCCGCCTCCGGCACCTCCGGCGCCGGCCGGGCCGCCAAGGCCCACCTGCTCGGCAGCGAGGTGATGGGCGACCTGTCGCCCTACAAGGTCGGCGCGCACCAGCACGTGCCGGAGATCAAGCAGGCCACCGGGGCGAGCAGCCTCTCCTTCACCCCGGTGCTCGCGCCGATGCCGCGCGGCATCCTCGCCACCGTCACCGCCGTCCCCACCGGTGACGCCGATCCGCGTGACGTGCTCGCTGCGGCGTACGCGGACGCGCCCTTCGTGCACCTGCTGCCCGAGGGGCGGTGGCCGCACACCGCCGCCACCGCCGGCTCGAACTCCTGCCACCTCCAGGCCACCGTCGACCTCGACTCCGGCCGGGTGATCGTGGTCAGCGCCATCGACAACCTCGGCAAGGGTGCGGCCGGCCAGGCCGTGCAGAACGCCAACCTGATGTTCGACCTCCCCGAGACCTCCGGCCTCCCTGTCTTCGGAGTCGCGCCATGACCGTCACCACCCCCCGAGGCTTCCGGGCGGCCGGCGTCGCCGCCGGCCTCAAGACCAGCGGCGCCAGCGACGTGGCCCTCGTCGTCAACGACGGCCCCGACGCCGGCATCGCCGGTGTCTTCACCGCCAACCGGGTCAAGGCCGCCCCGGTGCTCTGGACCCAGCAGGTGGTCCACGGCGGCGTGGTCCGCGCCGTGGTGCTCAACTCGGGTGGGGCCAACGCCTGCACCGGTCCGGCCGGCTTCCAGGACACCCACGCGACCGCCGAGCACACCGCCGCCGCGCTCACCGCCAGCAGCCCCCGGCTGATGCTGGGCGCCGGTGAGGTCGCGGTCTGCTCCACCGGCCTGATCGGCGAGCGACTCCCCATGCCCGCCCTGCTCTCCGGCGTGCGCGACGCCGTACGCGGTCTGTCCCGCGACGGCGGTCAGCCGGCCGCCGAGGCGATCATGACCACCGACACCCGGCCCAAGATCACCGTCGCCGTGGGGAGCGGCTGGACCGTCGGCGGCATGGCCAAGGGCGCCGGCATGCTCGCCCCCGCGATGGCCACCATGCTCTGCGTACTCACCACCGACGCGGTGGCCGGGCCGGAGGCGCTCGACGCCGCGCTGCGGGCCGCGACCCGGGTCACCTTCGACCGGATTGACTCCGACGGCTGTATGTCGACCAACGACACGGTGCTGCTGCTGGCCAGCGGCGCGTCCGGTATCGAGCCCACCGCGGCGGAGCTGACCGCCGCGGTCACCGCCGCCTGCCACGACCTGGCCCAGCAGCTCATCGCCGACGCCGAGGGCGCCACCAAGCAGATCGCCATCGAGGTGACCGGCGCGGCCGGCGAGGACGACGCGGTCGAGGTCGGCCGGTCGGTGGCCCGGAACAACCTGGTCAAGACCGCCCTGTTCGGCAACGACCCGAACTGGGGTCGGATCCTCGCCGCGGTCGGCACCACCGCCGCCGTGTTCGAACCGGACGGCGTGGACGTCGCGATCAACGGGGTCTGGGTGTGCCGGGGCGGGGCCGCCGCCGAGGACCGCGCCAAGGTCGACCTCACCGGCCGGGACGTCGCCATCCGGATCGACCTGCACGCCGGCGACGCCACCGCGACCATCTGGACCAACGACCTGTCGCACGCGTACGTGCACGAGAACTCGGCGTACTCGTCGTGAGCGCGAGGAACGCAGCGGAGCGGAGTCCCGCCGTCGCGAACAAGGCCGGCGCAGTGAGCGCGAGGAACGCAGCGGAGCGGAGTCCCGCCGTCGCGAACGGAAAGCTGGCGCGGTCATGAGTCTCACCGCCGACCTCACCCGGGCCCAGGCCAAGGCCGAGACGCTGATCGAGGCCCTGCCCTGGCTGGCCCGCTTCTCCGGCGCCACCGTCGTGGTCAAGTACGGCGGCAACGCCATGGTCGACCCCGAGCTCCAGCGGGCCTTCGCCGCCGACATGGTCTTCCTCCGGTACGCCGGCCTCAAGCCGGTCGTCGTGCACGGCGGCGGACCGCAGATCTCCGCCATGCTGGGCCGGCTCGGCATCGCGAGCGAGTTCAAGGGCGGCCTGCGGGTCACCACCCCGGAGGCGATGGACGTCGTCCGGATGGTGCTGGTCGGGCAGGTCGGCCGGGAACTGGTCGGGCTGATCAACGCGCACGGCCCGTTCGCGGTCGGGCTCTCCGGCGAGGACGCCGGGCTGTTCACCGCGGTGCGCCGCCCGGCGTACGTGGACGGAGAGGCGGTCGACGTCGGCCAGGTCGGCGACGTCGAGTCGGTGGACGTCTCGGCGGTGGCCGACCTCATCGCGGCCGGCCGGATCCCGGTGATCTCCACCGTCGCGCCGGACGCCGACGGGGTGCTGCACAACCTCAACGCGGACACCGCCGCCGCCGCGCTCGCGGTCGCGCTGCAGGCGCGCAAGCTCGTCGTCCTCACCGATGTCGCCGGCCTCTACGCCGACTGGCCCGACACGTCGAGCCTGGTCAGCGAGATCACCACCGACGAGCTGGCGAAACTGCTGCCGTCCCTGGAATCGGGGATGGTCCCGAAGATGGAGGCCTGCCTGCGGGCGGTGCGCGGGGGAGTGCCGGCCGCGCACGTCGTCGACGGCCGGGTCGCCCACTCCACGCTGCTCGAGGTCTTCACCTCGGAAGGGTTCGGAACGATGGTGAGCGCGCGATGAGTGATCTTGTGAAGCGCTGGTCCGCGTCCATGATGGACAACTACGGCACCCCGCCGCTCGCGCTCGTCTCCGGCTCCGGCGCCGTCGTGGTCGACGAGGCCGGCCGGGAGTACGTAGACCTGCTCGGCGGCATCGCGGTCAACGCCCTCGGCCACGCCCACCCGGCCGTGGTGGCCGCCGTGTCCAAGCAGGTCGCCACCCTCGGGCACGTCTCCAACCTGTTCGTCGCCGAGCCGCCGGTCGCCCTCGCCGAGCTGCTGCTGGCGCTCGCCGGCCGCCCCGGCCGGGTGTTCTTCGCCAACTCCGGCGCCGAGGCGAACGAGGCCGCGTTCAAGCTCTCCCGGCTCACCGGGCGTGCCCACGTGGTCGCCACCGAGGGCGGCTTCCACGGCCGGACCATGGGCGCCCTGGCGCTCACCGGCCAGCCGGCCAAGGCCGACCCGTTCCGCCCGCTGCCCGGCGACGTCACCCACGTCCCGTGCGGCGACGCCGAGGCCCTGGAAGCGGCGGTCACCGACGCCACCGCGATGGTGATCATCGAGCCGATCCAGGGTGAGAACGGCGTCGTCGTCCCGCCGCCCGGCTACCTGGCCGCGGCCCGGCGGATCACCGCCGCGCACGGCGCCCTGCTGGTGCTCGACGAGGTGCAGACCGGCGTCGGCCGCACCGGGCACTGGTTCGCCCACCAGGCCGAGGGCATCGAACCCGACCTCGTCACCCTGGCCAAGGGGCTCGGCGGCGGCCTGCCCATCGGCGCCTGCCTGGCCTTCGGCCGGGCCGCCGACCTGCTCGGCCCCGGCTCGCACGGCACCACCTTCGGCGGCAACCCGGTCAGCTGCGCGGCCGCGCTCGCCGTGGTCGCCACCATCGCCAACGAGGGGCTGCTCGACCACGTCAAGCGGATCGGGGAACGGCTGCGGCGGGGGATCGAGGCGCTCGGCCACCCGCTCGTCGCCGAGGTCCGCGGCGCCGGCCTGCTGCTCGGCATCGTGCTGGACCAGCCGGTCGCCGGCCCGGTGGCGAACGCGCTGCGCGAGGCGGGCTTCCTGGTCAACCCGGTGCAGCCGGGCGTGGTCCGGCTCGCCCCGCCGCTGATCCTCGGCGCCGAGCAGGTCGACGCGTTCCTCGCCGCCCTCCCCGCCGCCCTCGACGCCGCCGCCCCCGCCCCGACCGTGCCCGGCCAGTGCCGCACCGATCCTGGTGCGGAAGCGCCCCCGGAGGGGCCGCTCGGGACCACGGTTCCGACCGACCCGACGTCGACCACCGCGAGCACCACGGAGACGAACGCATGATCCGCCACTTCCTGCGCGACGACGACCTCTCGCCCGCCGAGCAGTCGGCCGTGCTCGACCTCGCCGCCCGGATGAAGGCGGACCGCTTCAGCCACCAGCCCCTCGTCGGGCCGAGGTCGGTGGCGGTGCTCTTCGACAAGCAGAGCCTGCGCACCCGGATCTCCTTCGACGCCGGCATCGCCGAGCTGGGCGGGCACCCGCTCGTGGTGGACACCCAGGTCACCCACTTCGGGCGCGGCGAGACCCTGGCCGACGCCGGCCGGGTCCTCTCCCGCTACGTCGCGGCGATCGTGCTGCGTACCCACGGGGACGACCGGATTGCCGAGGTCGCCGCGCACGCCACCGTGCCGGTGATCAACGCGCTCACCGACACCTACCACCCCTGCCAGCTCCTGGCGGACCTGCTCACCGTCCGCGAACGGTTCGGCGCCACCGCCGGGCGCACCCTGGCGTACGTCGGGGACGCGGCGAACAACATGGCGCACTCGTACCTGCTGGCCGGGACGACCGCCGGGATGCACGTCCGGGTCGCCGGGCCGGCCGGCTTCTCGCCCGATGCCGAGGTGGTCGACCGGGCCGAGAAGATCGCCGCCGGCACCGGCGGATCGGTTCGCGTGCTCACCGACCCGGTCGAGGCGGTCCGCGGCGCCGACGTGGTCGCCACCGACACCTGGACCTCGATGGGCCAGGAGTCCGACGGCCTCGACCGGCTCACCCCGTTCCTGCCCTACCAGGTCAATGACGCGCTGCTCGGCCATGCCGCGGCGGACGTCATCGTGCTGCACTGCCTGCCCGCGCACCGGGGCGAGGAGATCACCGACGAGGTGCTCGACGGGCCGCGCAGCGCGGTCTTCGACCAGGCGGAGAATCGACTGCACGCCCAGAAGGCGCTGCTGACTTTTCTCCTGGAGGCATCGATCCCATGACCGCGCCGCTGACCCGTGCCGCCCGGCACGCCCGCATCGTCGAGCTGATCCGCGACAAGGCGATCCACTCGCAGACCGAGCTGGCCGAGCTGCTCGCCGGCGACGGCATCCAGGTCACCCAGGCCACCCTCTCCCGGGACCTCAAGGAACTGGGAGCGGTCACCGCTCGCGGCGGCGACGGGCGGGGCGTCTACCTGATCCCGGAGGACGGCCACCGGCCGCTGCGCGAGGCCGAGGCCGCCCCGGCCCGGCTCGTCCGGCTGCTGCGCGAGCTGCTCAACGGAGTCGACTCCAGCGGCAACATCGCCGTGCTGCGCACCCCGCCGGGCGCAGCCCACTACCTGGCGAGCGCGTTGGACCGAGCGGGCCTGCCCGAGGTCGTCGGCACCATCGCCGGCGACGACACCATCCTCGTCGTGGCCCGCGAGGCCGTCGGCGGCGCCGCGTTGGGCAACAAGCTCGCCGCGTGGGCCCGCCGGGAAGAAATCGTTGAAGGGAACACCACACCATGACCGAGCGGGTAGTGCTGGCGTACTCCGGGGGTCTCGACACCTCCGTCGCCATCCCTTACCTGGCCGAGCAGACCGGCGCCGAGGTGATCGCGGTCGCCGTCGACGTGGGCCAGGGCGGCGAGGACATGAACATCATCCGGCAGCGCGCGCTGGACTGCGGCGCGGCCGAGTCCGAGGTGGTCGACGCGCGCGACGAGTTCGCCGCCGAGTACTGCCTGCCCGCCATGCGGGCCAACGCCCTCTACATGGACCGCTACCCGCTGGTCTCCGCGCTGTCCCGGCCGCTGATCGTCAAGCACCTGGTCGCCGCCGCGAAGAAGCACGGCGGCACCATCGTGTCGCACGGCTGCACCGGCAAGGGCAACGACCAGGTCCGCTTCGAGGTCGGCCTGGCCGCGCTCGCCCCCGACCTGAAGATCATCGCCCCGGCCCGGGACTTTGCCTGGACCCGGGACAAGGCGATCGCCTTCGCCGAGGAGAAGGGCCTGCCGATCGACGTGTCGGCCAAGTCGCCGTACTCCATCGACCAGAACCTGTGGGGCCGCGCGGTCGAGACCGGCTTCCTGGAGGACATCTGGAACGGCCCCGTCGAGGACCTGTACTCGTACACCGCCGACCCGACGCAGGAGCGCGACGCCGACGAGGTGGTCATCACCTTCGACGCCGGCGTGCCGGTCGCCATCGACGGCGAGACCGTCACCCCGTACCAGGCGATCCTGGAGCTGAACCGGCGCGCCGGCGCACAGGGTGTCGGCCGGCTCGACATGGTCGAGGATCGGCTCGTCGGCATCAAGAGCCGCGAGGTGTACGAGGCGCCGGGCGCGATCGCCCTGATCGCCGCCCATCAGGAGCTGGAGAATGTCACCATCGAGCGGGACCTGGCCCGGTTCAAGCGCGGCGTCGACCAGCGCTGGGGCGAGCTGGTCTACGACGGCCTCTGGTTCTCGCCGCTGAAGAAGGCCCTCGACGCGTTCATCGACGACGCCCAGCAGCATGTCTCCGGCGAGGTGCGGCTCACCCTGCACGGCGGCCGGGCCACCGTCACTGGCCGCCGCTCCGAGGCCAGCCTGTACGACTTCGGCATGGCCACCTACGACACCGGCGACACCTTCGACCAGTCTCTGGCCAAGGGCTTCGTGCAGCTGTGGGGCCTGCCCAGCAAGATGGCGGCCGCGCGGGACGCCCGGCTCGGCGGTGCCTGATCGTGGGTGCGAGCGCGAGGAGTGAACGAGCGCAGCGAGTGAGCCCCGCAGTCGGGAAGCGAAAGGTGAGCACTGCGAGCGCGAGGAGTGAACGAGCGCAGCGAGTGAGCCCCGCAGTCGGGAGCGAAAGGTGAACACTGCCACAATGGGTGGGGTGGACGACAAGAGCCTGACCGAGAACAGCGCCGCCGCCAATCGGACGAGCCTCTGGGGAGGCCGGTTCGCCGGCGGGCCCTCCGAGGCGCTCGCGCGGCTGTCGGTGAGCGTCCAGTTCGACTGGCGCCTCGCCCCGTACGACATCGCCGGCTCGCGGGCGCACGCCCGGGTCCTGGCCGGCGCCGGCCTGCTCGACCCCGAGGAACTGGGGAAGATCCTGGCCGCGCTGGACGACCTGGAGGCCGCATGCGCCTCCGGCGCGTTCCGCCCCACCGTCGACGACGAGGACGTGCACACCGCCCTGGAGCGGGGCCTGCTGGAGCGGCTCGGCAGCCTCGGCGGCAAGCTGCGCGCCGGCCGCTCCCGCAACGACCAGGTCGCCACCGACCTGCGGCTCTATCTGCGTGACCACGCCCGTGGGGTGGCCGCCCGGCTGGTCGAGCTCGCGGAGGCCCTGGTCGAGCAGGCCGAGCGGCACGTGGACACCGCCGCTCCCGGCATGACCCACCTCCAGCACGCCCAGCCGGTCACCTTCGGGCACTGGCTGCTCGCCCACGTGCAGCCGCTGCTGCGTGACCTGGAGCGGCTGCGCGACTGGGACCACCGGGCGGCGATCAGCCCGCTCGGCGCGGGCGCGCTGGCCGGCTCCGGGCTGCCGCTGGACCCGGTGGCGGTCTCCAAGGAGCTGGGCTTCCGCACGTCCTTCGCCAACTCGATGGACGCGGTCGCCGACCGGGACTTCGTCGCCGAGTTCCTCTTCGCCACCGCGCTGATCGGGGTGCACCTGTCCCGCCTCGGCGAGGAGGTGGTGCTCTGGACGTCGCAGGAGTTCGGCTGGGTCGAGCTGGACGACGCGTTCGCCACCGGCTCGTCGATCATGCCGCAGAAGAAGAACGCGGACATCGCCGAGCTGGCCCGGGGCAAGTCCGGTCGTCTCGTCGGCGGCCTGATGAGCGTGCTCACCATGCTCAAGGGTCTGCCGATGACCTATGACCGGGACATGCAGGAGGACAAGGAGCCCGCTTTCGACGCGGTCGACACCCTGGAACTGCTGCTCCCGGCGCTCGCCGGGATGATCTCCACGATGACGGTACGCGTCGACCGGCTGGTCGCCGCCGCGCCGGTCGGCTTCTCCCTCGCCACCGAGGTGGCCGACTGGCTGGTCCGCCGGGGCGTGGCGTTCCGTGACGCGCACGAGATCACCGGCAAGCTGGTGGCGCTCTGCGTGGCCCGGGACTGCGCCCTGGACGAGGTCTCCGACGGCGATCTCGCCGCGGTCAGCCCGCACCTCGACCCGTCGGTGCGTGACGTGCTCTCGGTGCGCTCCGCTCTCGCGGCCCGGACCACCCCCGGCTCCACCGGGCCCGGGCCGGTGGCCGACCAGCTCGCCATCGCCGCGGACAAGCTCGCCGGCTGGCGGGACTGGGCCGCCGAGCAGGTCGTCCCCCGCTGACATCGCCTCCCGCGCGGCGCCGCCAGGTGCCGCGCGGGTCAGCGGCTGTCTGACGAGGCTGGCCCGGGCGGGCGCCGGCGGCGGTGCGGATCGTGAGCCCCAGGTCGATCTGCCCGGCGCGGCCGGGCACGGCGACGTGAAGCCGGTGAAACTAGCCCGTCGGTCGCTCGCGCTTCGGCAGCTTCGCCACCACCGCCTCGTACGACCCGTCGACGGCCTCGATCAGTTCGTCGTCGGGGATGGCGCCGTCCAGCCGGAGCGTGTTCCAGCCGGACCGACCGATGTAGGGCGACGGACGGGCGTCGGCGGGAAACCGGCGCACCCACTCGTCGGCCACCTCGCGGGACGCGCCGCACTTCGCGCCGACCCGTGCCTCGCCGTCGGGCGAGCCGAGGAAGGCGAAGATCCGGCTGCCCACCTTGACCACCTCGTCGCCCTCCCACGGTTGGTCCAGCCAGGCGCCCGGCTTGTCCAGGCAGTGGGCCAGCATCTCCTCGCGCGTCATCGACTTCCTTCCGTAGATACCCCCGCTCTCAGGCGGGGCGGGAGAGAACGGAACCCCTGCGGGGCAGGGCGGGGGCGACAGGTCCGGTTGCTGGTTGCTGACCCCAGTCTGGACCACTCCTGCGACAGTCCCTCCGAATTGGTGGTGGCTGGCATACTGCTCGCCGTGGAGCCCGAGCCGATCACCGGGAGCTGCCTACGCCGCCTCGCGGAAGACGTGGCCGCGGTCTCCGACCGGTACGCCGAACGGCACGGTATCGACCGCACCGACACCTGGTATCTGCTCAAGCTCCAGGAGGAGGTCGGCGAGCTGACCCAGGCGTACCTGGCCCGCGCCGGCCAGGCCCGGGACAAGGGGCTCACTGCCGCGCAGCGCGACGAGGCCTACCGGGCCGAGCTGGCCGACGTGCTCTGCCACGTGTTGCTGCTCGCCCGCCGTGACGGCGTGGACCTGCTGGCCGAGGTGGAGCGGAAGTGGCTGTCCCGGCTCCCCGGCCGGGCGGGCTGACCGCCGGTCAGTCGGCGGCGCCGGTTCGCACGGCCAGCCGCTCGTAGCGCTGCCGGGCCGCCTGGGCGCTGCCCAGCCCCAGCCCGAAGGCGATCGCCTGCCAGGTCATCCCCCGGGCGCGGGCGACCCCCAGCAGCCCCGCCTCGAGCGCGTCGACCTCCGCCCGCACGTGCGGGATCAGGGTCAGCGCGGCCATCAGGTCGGCGTGGTCGACCGGCTCCTCGCCGGGTTCCAGCTCCGCCCCGCCGGCCAGGGCCATCACCAGGGTGGACGCCTCGTACGCGTCCGGGACGTCCGGGTGCGCGTACCGCCGGCGCCGGCCAGGGGTGCCGGCGTGTCGCTCGGCGATCCGCAGCAACGCGGCGTAGTTGCGATGGGCGCGGGCCTGGGCAGCGTCCGGAGCGGTGAACGGGTCGTTGTCCATGTGACCATGACACCTCGTTGAACGGTGCTTTGTCAACATATCGTTGACAGTAATCCGTGCCAACACCGGCGTCGCCGGATAGGGTTTTCCCGTGACCAGCACCGATCTCGCCCCCCTCGCGGACCTGCTCGCCGGGCCGGTGGTCCCCGCCGCGCGGGGGCTGCTCGGCTGCCGGCTCACCGGCCACGGCGTCACCGTCCGGATCACCGAGGTCGAGGCGTACGCCGGCACCGCCGGCGACCCGGCGTCACACGCCCACCGCGGACGCACCCCGCGCAACGCGGTGATGTTCGGCCCGGCCGGGCACGCCTACGTCTACTTCACGTACGGCATGCACTGGTGCGCCAACGTGGTCACCGGGCCGGACGGGGAGGCCTCGGGGGTACTGCTGCGCGCCGGTGAGGTGATCGACGGTCTCGACGTGGCCCGATCGCGGCGACCTGCCGTACGCCGGGACGTCGACCTGGCCCGCGGGCCCGCCCGGCTCTGCGCCGCGCTCGGCATAGACCGGTCCGTCTACGGCGCGGACCTGCTCGGTGACGGCCCGGTCCGGCTGCGGCCCCCGCTCGGTCCGGTGCCCGAGGCGTCGATCGCGGCCGGCCCGCGGGTCGGCGTGACCGGGGCGCACGACGTGCCCTGGCGGTTCTGGATCGCCGGCGATCCGACGGTGAGCGCCTACCGCCGGCACGTGCCCCGCGCCCGCCGCTGACCGCGTTCCCGGCCGGCCATGGCCCGCTCACCCCCGGGCCGAACGGCGGTGCGGGCCTGGTCGCCGGCCGGCGGGGCGGCATTCTGTCGGATGGGGTGGTCATAATCACCACGCCAGGTCTGACCGGCCCACCCGGGTCCGCCAGGTGGGTGCCCGGGCCCGGCAGCCACCCTGCTCGGCCACGGAACCGGAGGACGGCATGGCGACACTGCTCGCGATCGGCACCGGCAAGGGACTCTTCCTTGCCACCAGCACCGATCGACGCACCTGGGAGGTGAGCGGGCCGCACTTCCCGATGACCGGCGTCTATTCGGTCGCCGTCGACAAACGTCCCGGGCGACCCCGGCTGCTCGCCGGCATGACCAGCTCGCACTTCGGGCCGAGCGTGGCCACCAGCGACGACCTCGGCGCCTCCTGGCAGGAGCCCGCCCAGGCGCCGGTGGCCTTCCCGGCCGACACCGGCGCCAGCCTGGGCCGCGTCTGGCAGCTCACCCCGGCCGGCGCCGACCAGCCCGACGTGGTCTGGGCCGGCACCGAACCGTCGGCGCTGTTCCGCTCCGACGACGGCGGGCGCAGCTTCCAGCTCGTCCGGGCGCTCTGGGATCATCCGCATCGCGAGTCCTGGGACGCCGGCTTCGGTGGCCAGGCGATCCACAGCGTGCTGCCGCACCCCGGCGATCCGACCCGGATGGCGGTGGCCATGTCCACCGGCGGGGTCTACCGCACCGAGGACGCGGGGGCGAGCTGGACGCCCGGCAACACCGGAATCCGGGCCTACTTCCTGCCCGACCAGTGGCCCGAGTTCGGGCAGTGCGTCCACAAGATCGCCCGGGACGCCGGCGACCCGGAGCGGCTCTACGCGCAGAACCACCACGGCGTCTACCGCTCCGACGACGACGGCCGCACCTGGACCTCGATCGCCGACGGTCTCCCCAGCGACTTCGGCTTCCCCATGGTCGCCCACCCGTCCCGCCCCGGCACGATCTACGTCTTCCCGCTGGTGGCCGACGGCCAGCGCTTCCCGGTCGACCACCGCTGCCGGGTCTACCGCTCCACCGACGCCGGCGACAAGTGGGAGCCGCTCTCGGCCGGGCTGCCCGAGGGGCCGTTCTACCCGTCGGTGCTGCGCGACGCGATGTGCGTCGACGACGCCGACCTGGCCGGCGTCTACTTCGGCACCCGCTCCGGCGAGGTCTACGCCAGCCCGGACGAGGGCGACTCCTGGTCGCTGGTCGCCGCCCACCTGCCGGACGTGCTCTGCGTCCGGGCCGCGGAGATGTGAGTGGTCACCGTGCTGCTGCCCGGCCCGCTGCGCGGCGAGGCCGGCGGCGCGAGTCGGCTCACCGTCGCCGCCGCCGGCACACTGCGGGCCGTGCTGGACGAGCTCGACGGCGCCTGGCCCCGGCTGGGCCGCCGGATCCGCGACGAGCGTGGCGAGCTGCGCCGGTACGTCAACGTCTACGTCGACGGCGAGGACTGCCGGCACGCCGGCGGGTTGGACAGCCCCGTCGGCGAGGGCGCGGAGGTTCAGGTGCTCCCCTCGGTGGCGGGCGGCTGAGCAGGCCCGGTCAGGTGGGGTCGGAGCGCCCGACGGGCGACCAGGCTGCCCAACGCGATGATCGTGACCGTCGCGTGTCCGATCCGGGCCGCCGGCGCACTGCTGGGCAGGCCGTAGACGGCCCAGCCGTTCGCGGCCGCGTCGGTGACCAGGATCAGGCAGGCCAGGTCCATGCCGAGCCGTCGCCGCCTGGCGAGCAGCACGGCGGCGACCGGGTCGGCCACGGTCAGCGCGACGAAGTACACCGCCAGCCAGGGCGGCGCCCACGGGTACGGGTCGGCTCCGCCGACGACCAGGTCGGTCACGTGCGCGCCGGTTCCCCAGAGCAGCACCGCGACATAGCCGCCCGCGGTCCACCGGGCCCAACGGGGGAGGGCTCGCCAACCTGACCGCCGCACCGGTCCAGTCTGTCGCCCGGGCGCCACCGGGCGCGGTGGCCCTGCCACCGTGCCCGGCCTGTGAGCTGAGCCACCCACGGGGACGCCGCCGGTGGCCACCGGGGCAGTCGACGGAATAGTTGACTCGTCAAATATGTTGTGCGCTGCGACCCGGGCCACCCCGGCCCGGGCGTCACGCGAGGAGCTGGTCATGCAGTTCGGAGTCTTCACCGTCGGCGACGTCACGGTCGACCCGACCAACGGGCGGCTGCCGTCCGAGCGTGAGCGGATCAAGGCCATGGTGGCCATCGCCCTCAAGGCCGAAGAGGTCGGGCTCGACGTCTTCGCCACCGGCGAGCACCACAACCCGCCGTTCGTGCCCTCGTCGCCGACCACCATGCTCGGCTACGTCGCCGCCCGTACCGAGCGGCTGCTGCTCTCCACCTCGACCACGCTGATCACCACCAACGACCCGGTGAAGATCGCCGAGGACTATGCGATGCTCCAGCACCTGGCCGACGGCCGGGTGGACCTGATGATGGGGCGCGGCAACACCGGCCCGGTCTACCCCTGGTTCGGGCAGGACATCCGCAACGGCATCCCACTGGCGATCGAGAACTACGACCTGCTGCACCGGCTGTGGCGCGAGGACGTGGTCGACTGGAAGGGGCGGTTCCGGACCCCGCTGCAGTCGTTCACCTCGACCCCACGCCCGCTCGACGGCGTGCCGCCGTTCGTCTGGCACGGCTCGATCCGCAGCCCGGAGATCGCCGAGCAGGCCGCCTACTACGGGGACGGCTTCTTCGCCAACCACATCTTCTGGCCCAAGGAGCACACCCAGCGGATGGTCGACCTCTATCGGCAGCGCTTCGCCCACTACGGCCACGGCACGCCGGAGCAGGCGATCGTCGGCCTCGGTGGGCAGGTCTTCATGCACAGGAACTCCCAGGACGCGGTCCGCGAGTTCCGGCCGTACTTCGACAACGCCCCGGTCTACGGGCACGGGCCGTCGCTGGAGGAGTTCACTCGGGAGACGCCGCTGACCGTGGGCAGCCCGCAGCAGGTCATCGACCGTACGCTGGGGTTCCGCGAGTACGTCGGCGACTACCAGCGCCAGCTGTTCCTGATGGACCACGCCGGCCTGCCGCTGAAGACCGTCCTGGAACAGCTCGACATTCTCGGTGAGGAGGTCGTCCCGGTGCTCCGCAAGGAGTTCGACTCGCTGCGGCCGGCGCACGTGCCCGAGGCGCCGACGCACGCCAGCCTGACGGCGGCGCGGGACGTCGCGCCGGCCGCGACCGGCGCGGAGGAGGGCCGATGACCCGGCGCACCCTGGCCGTGGTCTCGGCCGGCCTCGGCCAGCCCTCCTCGACCCGGCTGCTCGCCGACCAACTCGGCGCGGCCGCCGGCGACGAGCTGGTACGGCGCGGCGCCGAAGTGGAGATCCGGCCGGTGGAGCTGCGCGAGCACGCCCACGACGTGGTGAACCATCTGCTCACCGGCTTCCCGTCGGCCGCCCTGCGCGAGGTGCTCGACACGGTGGCGGGCGCGGACGGCCTGGTCGCGGTCACCCCGATCTTCAACGCGTCGTACAACGGGCTGTTCAAGTCGTTCTTCGACGTGGTGGACCGGGACGCCCTGGCCGATCGGCCCGTGCTGATCGGCGCCACCGGCGGCACCGCCCGGCACTCGCTGGCCCTGGAGCACGCGGTCCGGCCGATGTTCGCCTACCTGCGGGCGGTGGTGGTGCCGACGGCGGTCTTCGCGGCGCCGGAGGACTGGTCGGGGGAAGGTGCGGAGGGCGCCCTGCGGGCCCGGATCCGGCGGGCCGGCACCGAGCTTGCCGAGCAGGTGGACCGCCGCCCGGCCGCCACCGGCCCTGAGGATCCGTTCGCCCTCACCACCAGCTTCGCGGATCTGCTGGCCGGCCGCGACCCGGTCTGACCGGCCGCCGTCGGGCAACCGCGACGGCTGGTTCGGCGAGCCGGCGGGGTCAGCCCGCCGGCTCGTGCGGGTGGGCCACCAGCACCGGGCAGTGGGCGTGCTGCACCAGCGCCTGGCTCACCGAGCCGAGGAGCAGCCCGGCGAAACCACCTCGGCCACGCGATCCGACCACCACCAGGGCCGCCTCCCCGCTCGCCTCGATCAGCGCCTGCTCCGGAGAGGTGGCCCGCACCGGCCGCTCCACCACGGTCAGCACCGGATGGTCCGCGCGGACCTGGGCGGCCGCCCCGGCCAGCAGCTCCGCCGACTCGGCCTGCCCGGCCGACGCGGATTCAGCCGCCTCCTGCGGCACCGCTCCGGCCCGCTCGGGCGGGCGGACGTGCACCAGCACCAGGTCGGTGCCCCGGCGTACCGCCTCGTCGGCGGCGAGCCGGACGGCGAGCGAGGCCGGCTCGGAACCGTCCACCCCGACCAGCACCGGCCCGTCGACCGGGATCGGCTCCTCGGCCGGGCGGACCACCAGCACCGGGCAGTGCCCGTGCTGGGCCACCTGGCTGCTGACCGAGCCGAGCAGCAGCCCGGCGAAGCCGCCGACGCCCCGGCTGCCCACCACCACGAGATCCGCCCGGCGGGACTCCTGGACCAGGGTCACACCGGCGCCACCGGGCACCTGGCGTACCTCCACCCGCAGGGTCGGATGCCGATCGGTCAGCTCGGCGGCCACCTGCTCGAGCATCCGGTGCGACTCCGCGGTGGGTGCCGGCACCCCGAGGTCGTACGGGTTGAGCGGCACGCCGTAGCCGAGCGGGTGCAGGTAGCCGTGCACCAGGTGCAGCGGCCGGGACCGCGCGACGGCGGCCCGCGCCGCGTGCTCGGCGGCGGTCAGGCTGGACGGCGATCCGTCGACGCCCACCACGACAGGTCGGTTCATCGACCCTCCTTCGGTCGTCTCGGGCAATTGTCGACGGCCACGGCCCGGTCGGCCCGCAGCTGCCCCGAAACCCGGCGGTACACCGTCGCCCCGGACCCGGGCGGCCGTACCCGGACCCGGGTGCCCGTAAACGGAACCCGGGCGGCCGTCCGCGCCGGCCGGGGGAGCGGCCGGCGCGGCGGTGTCCCGGGGATCACGCGGTGCCGCGTCCCCGGCGGTGCCGGACGATGGCCAGCGGGCTGTGGGCGTGATGCAGCAGCGCGTGGCTGACCGAGCCGAGCAGCAGCCCGCCGAGGCTGCCGTGGCCGTGCGCGCCGACCACGGTCAGCTGCGCGCTGGTGGACTCCGCCACCAGTGCCGGGGCCGGAGTGCCGGCGACCAGCTTCCGCCGTACCGGAACCTCCGGGTAACGCTCGGACCAGCCGGCGACGGTCTCGGCGAGCACCCGTTCCTCCTCGGCGCGCAGCTCCTCCGGGTCGTACACCAGCGGCACGATCTCGCCGGGGAGGATCGGGGTCGGGTAGCGCCACGCGTGCACGACGACCAGGGTCGTGCCCCGCTGTGCCGCCTCGGCGAAGGCGAAACCGACCGCCTCGCGGGACAGCGCGGAGCCGTCGACCCCGACCACGACCGGGCCGTCGGCGCGCGGCTCGCCACGGACCACCAGCACCGGGCAGTCCGCCCGGGCGGACAACTGCACGGCCGTCGAGCCGACCAGCAGCTCGGCGAAGCCGCCCAGGCCCCGGTGGCCGAGCACCAGCAGCGCCGCGTCCCGGCTCTCCCGCAGCAGCACCGGCACGGCGGCGCCGTCGACCACCCCGCCGCTCACCGGCAGCTCGGAGTCGAGCTTGCGGGCCTCGTCGACGGCCTCCGCGACCAGCTTTCCCGCCTCGTGCCGCAGCTCGGCGTCGGGCAGGGCGGCCGACATCGGGCCGAGCGGGGTGCCGAGCAGCGGCCACTGGAACGCGTACACCACCCGTAGCGGCCGGTGCCGGATCGCTGCCTCACGCGCGGCCACCCGCACCGCGTCCAGGGCCGAGGCGGAACCGTCCACACCCACCACGACCGGCGCACCGGATCTGTCGGTCATCACGTCCTCCTTCCGTCCATCTCCAGCCTTCTCCGGCCAGCGGGCGCCCGGGCAGAGGCGTGCGCCCGCCCTGCCCGGGACCAACGGCCCTGGCGATCCCGGTTTTCGCCGAGGTGGAATGGAACAAGGACCGTCGATCCGACCGCGAAGGGGTGAGGCCCATGACCCCGCTGGAGATGCTCCGCGAGCACCCGTTCCTCGCTGGGCTGCCCCAGGAATGGCTTCCCCCGCTGACCGGTCACGCCCGTCCGGTGGCCTGGCACCCCGGGCACCGGCTGTTCCGAGCCGGTCAGCCGGCGGAGCGGTTCTGGCTGGTCCGCGGCGGCGAGGTGGCGCTGGACTTTCCGGTGCCCGGTCGCGGCGACGTGGTGATCGAGACGATCGGCCCGGGCGGGGTGCTCGGCTGGTCCTGGCTCTTCCCGCCGTACCGCTGGCAGTTCGGGGCGGTGGCCGTGCAGCGCGGCGTCGCGGTCGAGTTCCACGCCGCCGGCGTACGCCGGCTGATGGAATCCGACGACGCGCTCGGTCGGCAGCTCACCACCCGCTTCATGAGCGTCGTGGTGGACCGGCTCCACGCCTCCCGGGTACGCCTGCTCGAGCTGTACGGCTATCCGACGGCGCTGCCGCCCACCGGCTGATCGCCGCCGGTCCGCCGCACCACCAGCTCGTCCACCTCCAGGCGGCCGATGCGCAGCTCCTTGATGACCGCCCGCCGGATCGCCAGCCGGCCGATCGCGATCGTGCCGACCGCCACCGCGCCGAGCGCGGCCGCGGCGAGCGCCAGGGGGGCAGCCGCCGTGGGGCCAAGGGCCCGTGGTCCCGCCGCCGTGGGGCCCACCACCCGTGGTCTGGCCGCCCACCCACCTTTGGCGGAGCGGCCAGGGCGTGCATACGGAAGGCCGGACCGCGGTGGTGATGGGCACAACGCCGGGATGTGGTCATGTCCCGATTCTCGGGGGCTGGGCCGGTCGCCGGGGCCGACATGGGCAGGTCGTCCACCGCCCGGATGACCCCGGCTGACCGGAGTACGCCTCTCCACCCGCGGGGATGGAGGCGTACCCCCGCTGCGCGCCGGCGCTCGTCCACGAGCCGGCGGGCACGCAACCGCGCCGTCCCTGGGCCGGCGGTCCCGAACGTGTCGGCGGGTCCGCGTATCCTCCGACCGTGACAAGTGAGGTGCGGCTCCGCCCGGTGCGCGACGACGACCTGCCCGCATTCTTCCGCCACGAGCAGGATCCGCACGCCAACTGGATGGCCGCGTTCGGCCCGAAGGACCCGGCCGACCGGGTCGCCTTCGACAACCACTGGGAGCGCATCCGCGCCGATCCGCGCATCGTGTCGCGGACGGTCACGGTCGACGGCGAGGTGGTCGGGCGCGTGGCCGCCTTCCCGGTGGGGGAGCGCACCGAGGTCAGCTACTGGATCGATCCGCGCCGCTGGGGTCGCGGCCATGCCACCGCCGCGCTGGCCGCACTCCTGCGCGAGCTGCAGCAGCGTCCGGTGCAGGCCCGCGCCGCGAAGGACAACGCCGCCTCCCTCGCCGTGCTCCGCAAGTGCGGCTTCGTCGTGGTCGGCGAGGACTCCGGATACGCCGAGAGCCGCGGCACCGAGGTCGAGGAGTTCGTGCTGGAACTGCCCGCCTAACGGGTCGTATCAGGGGCCGGCGGTGTGGTGGTGGTTTTCAGTGGTTCCCACCAGGCCCGGTTGTCGTGGTACCACTGCACGGTTTGGGTCAGGCCGTGGTCGAGGTCGATGCTCGGCGTGTAGCCGAGTTCTTCACCGATTTTGGTGATGTCGAGTGAGTAGCGGCGGTCGTGGCCCTTGCGGTCGGTGACGGGCACGACCTGCTCCCATCCGGCGTCGCAGGCCTGCAGCAGC